>CAMPCG010000278.1 GCA_946644025.1 uncultured Prevotellaceae bacterium
AGAAGGGAGCACTGCCCATTACGCAAATATTCTGCGTCACCCAAACCGCCTTTGCAAAATGTTAAAACAGCCGAAGTCCTTTGTCAGCCCTCCTAGTCTATCCTTCTATTCGCTCGATGTGGCACACGAGGAGGCTGCCGTCGTCTTTGCGCAGGTGCATACCGTTGCCCTCGCAGTAGCGCCAGTAGCGGCAGTCGGCACACTTGCCGGTCTTCATCCACGAGCGGTCGCGGTATTTCTGGTAGCGGTGCTCCCAGACGTCGAGGAAGTCGTCGGTGTAGATGTTTCCCTGGATGTAGTTCGAGCGTATGCTGGTGCAGGCGCTGATGCTTCCGTCGATGAGCACTGAGCCCACGGTGACGCCGGCTGCGCAGCGGAAGAGCCAGTCGCGCACGTCGCCCTCGTAGTCGCCCACGAAGCCCTCGCAGCTGTAGTTAGCGCGAATCTTGCCTTCCCGTCGCGTCTGCCTGATGAACTGCAGCAGGTGTCGGAACTGCTCGTTGCTCACTTGCAGCATGGGGTCGCTGGCGGCGCGGCCCACGGGGAAGATGGGGAAGAGACGCCAGTCGCGCACGCCCTTGCCGATGAGGAAGTCGCGTATCTGGGCCAGCTGGTCGTAGTTCTTCTGGTTGACGCAGGTCACGGCGTCGAACTTGATGCTACCGTCGGCCACGAGCAGGTCCAGTGCCTGGCTGGCCATGCGGAAGCTCTGCGGGTGTCGGCGCAGCCAGTCGTGGCTGTCCTGCAGTCCGTCGAGGCTCACGGCCACGGAGCACAGCCCGGCGGCCTTCAGGCTGCTGAAGCGCTGGGGCGTGAGGGCGAGTCCGTTGGTGACCATGCCCCAGGGGAATCCGCGCTCGTAGAATCCGCGGCCGCAGAGCTCCAGGTCCTCGCGCATGAGCGGTTCGCCACCGCTGACGATGACGAACACCTTGTGGGGGTCCATCTTGGCGGCAATGGCGTCGAGCACGCGGAAGAAGTCCTCGCGGGGCATGTCGGGGTGGAGGGCCGACGCGCGGCAGTCGCTGCCACAGTGGCGGCAGCTCACGTTGCAGCGGAGCGTGCTCTCCCAGAACAGCTGTCGCAGGGGGTGCTCGCGCTTCAGGTTGTTGTTCATCATGCGGGCCAGTTCAAGGCCGAGTCGCTTGCGTATTTCCATGTTGTGGGGGGTTGAGGGTGGGGGTGAATGGAATTCGCCCTAAAGAAACGGGACAGGAGGGGAGAAGAGGGACAAGGGTGGGGGAGAAGGGGGCTACTCTATGAAGGCGTCCATGATGGCGGTGGGGGTGGCGCGGCTGTCGAAGGCTCCGAGCTTGTAGCCTCCGGGCAGACACTGAGGCTCCCAGTAGAAGACGCCGCGGCAGTGGCCGTCGGTCTGGTGTCGGGCCTCGCTGATGACGCGTGTCAGCTGGCGGCGACCCTCGTCCATCTTCTCGGGGTGCTGCTCGTCGACCTCAAAGCCCGTCTCGACAATCATCACATCGCACTGGTATTTCTGGCTGACGTGGCGAATGTTGGCTATGCAGTCGGTGATGATGTCGTCGGCCTTCAGCTCGGGGTGGCCCTCCTGTGCCCAGTAGGGGTAGAGCGACATGCCCACCATGTCGAACTTGCCGCCGTATTTTCTGACGATGTCGAGGTTCCAGTCGTAGAGGCTCTGCTTGTGGCCGCGGTCCAGGTGTACGATGACGATGGCCTCGGGAAACACCCGCTTCACGGCGTCGTAGCCCGCGCGTATGAATCCGGCATACTGCTTGGGGCTCTTCTCGATGTGGCCCATGGGCCAGAGCAGTCCGTTGGCCGTCTCGTTGCCCACCTGCACCCATCGCGGCGCTATGCCGTTATCCTTGAGCAGGGTGAGCACCTCGACGGTGTGCCGGCGCAGGTCGCGCTTCATCTGCCTGTAGCTGTGGCCCTGCCATTGGGCGGGTATGGGCTGCTTGGCGGGGTCGGCCCACGAGTCGCTGTAGTGGAAGTCCACCATCAGGTCCATGCCCAGCGCCTTGACGCGCTTGGCCATGGCCAGCAGGGCGTGCTTGTCGCAGTCGCCGCCACGCGGGTTCACCCACACGCGCATACGTATGGCCGACATCTGGTAGTCGTTCTTGAGCAGTTCCAGACACTCGCGCTCCTGACCCTTGCGGTCGTGGAACTTCACGCCGCGGCGCTCCTGGCCCTGCAGGAACCCCACGTCGGCGCCCTTCACAAAGTCGGATGGCTGTGCCGGCAGCGTGAGCGACGTCAGCAGACACCATGAGTAAAGTAAAAGTCTCTTCATAGTTGTAGGGCTGTTAGTTGTCGTTTGGCTTGTCGCGTCGTTTGCAATCATGGTGCAAAAGTACATATTTTATTTTAAACAGCCCCCATGTTGTCAAGTTTTTTTCTGCTTCTGCCGAAACTTCCCCCGCAATCGGTGAGGGTTGAGAGTGGGCCGGTGGGTTAAAAATTGCTTAAATCTTTTTCTGTTAGCGGAAAAAGTCGTACCTTTGTCGGCGGTTAGAAATGGGGCAAAACGCAACAGCGGCCATTTAAAGTGCCTCTACGGCGATTTTCCGCCCGTAGCCCCCTCGCAAAAAGTAAATAGTAAATCAGTAAATTTAATACAGTGGATCAGACGTTTGATAACGACAGGATTTTAAAGATTAACATTGAGGAGGAGATGAAGTCGTCCTACATCGACTATTCGATGTCGGTAATCGTGGCTCGCGCCCTCCCCGATGTCCGTGATGGATTTAAGCCCGTACACCGCCGCATACTCTACGGTATGCAGGAGCTGGGCAACACGAGCGATAAGCCCTATAAGAAGTGTGCCCGCGTGGTGGGCGACGTGCTTGGTAAGTACCACCCCCACGGCGACTCGTCGGTCTATGGCGCCCTGGTGCGCATGGGCCAGGAGTGGAACATGCGCTACACCCTCGTAGACGGGCAAGGAAACTTCGGAAGCGTGGACGGCGACTCACCCGCTGCCATGCGATACACCGAGTGCCGCCTCTCGAAGATGGGCGAGCACATCATGGACGACCTCGACAAGGAGACCGTCGACATGGACCCCAACTTCGACAACACCCTGGTGGAGCCCAGCGTGATGCCGACGAAGGTGCCCAACCTGCTGGTCAACGGCGGCAACGGCATAGCAGTGGGAATGGCAACGAACATCCCGACGCACAACCTCGGCGAGGTCATCGACGGATGCTGCGCCTTCATCGACAATCCCGACATAGACACCGACGGGCTGATGGAGTACATACCAGGCCCCGACTTCCCCACAGGTGCATATATATATGGTTTGCAGGGCGTGCGCGATGCCTACGAGACAGGCCGCGGACGCATCGTCATGCGCGCCAAGGCCGAGATTGAGGTCGGCGACACGCACGACAAGATTGTGGTGAACGAGATACCCTACGGCGTGAACAAGGCCGAGCTGGTGACCTACATCGCCGAACTGGCCAACCAGCACAAGATAGAGGGCATTGCCAACGTGAACGACGAGAGCGGACGCCAGGGTATGCGCATCGTGGTGGACTGCAAGCGCGATGCCAACGCCAACGTCATCATGAACAAGCTGTTCAAGATGACCGCCCTGCAGAGCTCCTTCTCGGTGAACAACATCGCCCTGGTGCCCATCAAGACCAGCGACGGCACACGCCTGCGCCCGAAGCTCCTGTCGCTGAGGGAGTGCATACGCTACTTCATCGACCATCGTCACGACGTCACCATCAGGCGCACGAAGTACGACCTGAAGAAGGCACAGGAACGCGCTCACATACTCGAAGGACTCATCATTGCCGTGAACAACATCGACGAGGTGGTGCACATCATACGCAACTCGAAGACTCCCACCGACGCACAGCGTAACCTGGAGGCGCGCTTCGATCTGGACGAGCTGCAGTCAAGGGCCATCGTCGACATGCGACTGGCACAGCTCACCGGATTGCGCGTGGAGCAGCTGCACCAGGAGTACGACGACCTGATGAAGCTCATCGCAGACCTGCAGGAGATACTCGACAACCCCGAACGCTGCCGCGAGGTGATGAAGCAGGACCTGTTGGCGGTCAAGGAGAACTACAGCGACGAGCGCCGCACGGAAATCATACCCTTCGACCACGAGTTCAACGCCGAAGACTTCTACCCCGACGACCCCGTGGTCATCACCATCTCGCACATGGGCTACATCAAGCGCACCCCGCTGGCCGAGTTCCACGCTCAAGGACGCGGTGGAATGGGCAGCAAGGGCGCACGCCATCGCGACAACGACTTCACGGAGTACATCTATCCCGCCACCATGCACAACACGCTGCTCTTCTTCACCCAGAAGGGTCGCTGCTACTGGCAGAAGTGCTACGAGATACCCGAGGGCGACAAGAACTCGAAGG
>CAMPCG010000279.1 GCA_946644025.1 uncultured Prevotellaceae bacterium
CCTCCAGATCCATGATCTCATAGCAGATGTCATCGGCAGCCTCGACCAGATAGACCAGCGGATGGCGTACGTAGCGCAACGGCTGGCCGGGCTCTGAACAGCAAATTAACCCCATTTCATCGGCGATTCGCTGAAACGTGGCGGCCTCGCTGTGGAAGAAGCCGAACTTACCCTTCTTGCCGGCCAGTGACGAAGAGAAGGGATACTTCACGATGCTGGCCAATGTGGAGTAGGTCATGACGAAACCGCCGGGCCGCCGGCCCTTGAACTGGTGGGTGAGCAGGCGGAAGCCGTTGGCGTTGCCCTCGAAATGGGTGATGTCGTCCCAAAACATGGGCGACACCTTCTCTTGCAGATAGCGGCCGGCACCCTCGGTGAAGAATGTCTGGATGGCCTTCTCGCCGCTATGGCCGAAGGGCGGGTTGCCCATGTCGTGGGCCAAGCAGGCCGTGGCCACAATCTGCCCGATTTCAGGGATGAGACTATCGGTGAAATCGGGATTTTTCGCACAAAGCAGCCGACTGACGTCGTTGCCCAGCGACATGCCCACAGAGGCCACCTCGAGCGAGTGCGTCAGGCGGTTGTGCACGAAGACGCTGCCCGGCAGCGGAAAGACCTGCGTCTTGTTCTGCAGGCGGCGGAAGGGCGCAGAGAAGATGAGCCGGTCATAGTCGCGCTTGAACTCCGTGCGCATGCCCGAGCTCTGTCCGCCCGCGCGGTGTTCCTGTCCGAGGCGGCGGTTAGAGATGAGTTGTTTCCAGTCCATCATGTCCTATAAACTTGTGATGACAGCAATAATCGCTGCAAAAGTACAAAAAAAGTGGGAAATGCGTGCAACAGTTCACATTTTTTTTGTACCTTTGCAGCCGAATTCAAGGGGTGCTCGCCTTTTGGCGGGCTGAGATGATACCCTCAGAACCTGATTCGGACAATGCCGACGAAGGGATGAAACGCTATCACCGACGCCCCTTTTTGGTTATATTAATTAATAAAAAGGTCAAAAAGGATGAAGAAGACTCTTTTGATGATGGCATCGGCCATCGCTACAACAGCTATCGCGCAGACGGCCAGCCAGCCAGCGACCACCCGCGACTCGCTGAAAATGGAAAAACTGCAGGAAGTAGTGGTCAGCGGAGTCAGGGCGCAGAAGAATGCGCCTTACGCCACGACGAACATCAAGCGGCAGGAGCTGTCGCAGTTCTCAACCACCGGGCAGGAGCTGCCCTTCCTCTTCGCCCGCACCCCCGGCGTGCTGGCGTGGAGCGAGAACGGCATGGGCACGGGGTCGGTCTATATGCGCATTCGCGGTGCTGCCGACTCGCGCATCAACGTGACGCTCGACGGTGTGCCCCTAAACTCGCCCGAAGACCAGTGCGTCTTCTGGGCCAACATGAACAGTTACGGCTCACTGCTCGGCAGTGTGCAGATACAGCGCGGCGTGGGCACCAGCACCAATGGCGACGGTGCCTTCGGCGGCACAGTGGCTCTCTCGTCGAAAGCGCCCATGCTCCGCCCGTCGGCAGAGGTGAGCGCCAGCTATGGCTCTTACAACACATCGAACGTTGGCGCAAGTTTCTCAACGGGCCTTATTGGCAAGCACTTTATCCTGGACGGTGCCTATCACGAGACCAATACCGACGGCTACATCCACGGCACCAACGGACGCAGCGGATCATATTACGGCGGACTGACGTGGCAGGACGAGGCGTTCCAGATTCGCTACAAGAACTTTGGCAACTTCGAAAAGACGGGACAGGCCTGGAACGGTGTCACCGCCGGCAACGGCGACTACTCGCTCATGGACGGCAACTACGACGACGGCTCGTGGGGCTACCAGACGAAGACTGGCATCAAGGAGTACAAGGACATGTACGACCGCGGGCTGGGTAAGTTCAACTCGCTATACGAACGGATTAAGACCGATGAAACCGGGCTTTTTGCCACCGACGCCAGCGGCAACTACCTGACCGAGCGCTACACGATGAGCGACGGCTCCTACTGGCCCCGCACCACCGACAACTTCTGGCAGAACCACAACCTGCTCTCGCTGGCCTACGACTGGCAGAACGGCTGGACGGCAACGGGAACGGCGCACTACACCTACGGCTACGGCTACTACGACGAGTTCCGCCCCGACAGCAAGGTGTCGAAGTTCGGTCTGCCTTACGTTGATGCCAAGGGCAAGTCGGTCAAGACCGACGCCGTGCGTCAGAAGGGCATGTCGCAGAACCTGCTTGGTGCCATTTTCAACGCCCGCTACAAGCGTGAGCGTAAGGACATCGTAGGCGGCGTGTCGGCCCAGCTGTTCAGTGCCAACCACTTTGGCTACCTCACCTATCTGGCCGACCCCGCACTGAGTAGAGAGGTGCTTGCCAAGGGCGACTATCAGTACTACGACTCCGACGCCGACAAGGTCGACGTGAGTGCCTTCCTGAAGGCGAGCTACGACGTGACACTGTCGCTGAAGATGTTTGCCGACGTGCAGTACCGCCACGTAGGCTACAAGACCAGCGGCATCAACGACCGTTTCTATGCTGAGGACGGGCTCTTCTTCAACCAGCCGCTCGACATCTCGGAGCACTACAACTTCTTCAACCCCAAGTTCGGCCTGAGCTACTCGGCAGGCCCGCACTTCGCCTACGCCTCCGTGGCCGTGAGCCACCGCGAGCCTGAGCGTAACAATTTTACGGACAACTATAAGTACCCCTATCCCAAGGCCGAGAGCGTGACAGACTACGAGGTGGGCTACAACTACTCCTCGCGCACGCTGCGCTTAGGTGCGAACCTCTACTACATGGATTACAAGGACCAGTTCGTGCAGACGGGCGAGCTGAGCGAGATTGGCGAACCGCTGACGACGAACATCGACAAGTCGTACCGCATGGGCGCCGAGCTGACGGCAGCCTGGGACGTGCTGCCCGTGCTGACGCTGGAGGCCAACGCCGCCCTGAGTCAGAACAAGCTGAAGGACTTTACGGAGATGGCCTCGGAGAACTGGGACGACACGTTCCGCGCCATCCACTACGACAATACCACGCTGGCCTTCTCGCCATCGGCCATTTTGAACGGTTTCATCGACTTCCACTGGCGTGGTCTGAAGGCTACGTGGCACACCAATTACGTGTCGCGCCAGTACTTAGACAACACCGAGAACACGGATCGTTCGCTGCCGGCCTACACGGTGTCGAACCTCCACCTTGCTTATACCATGCGCCTGCCGAAGCTCTACGTGCGTGAGGCCACGCTGGGGGTGAACATTGGTAACGTGTTCGACGCCCACTACTCATCGAGCGGATGGGTGTACTCCAGCATCCTCGACGACTACGGCCATCCCAACGAGAACCGCTACTACCAGATAGGCTTTATTCCTATGGCCGGACGGACGGTGATGGGCAGTGTGACGCTGAAGTTCTAAGCCCACCCCCAGCCCCTCCCCAAGGGAGTAAGCCCACCCCCAGCCCCTCCCTAAGGGAGGGGAGCTTAGATAGATATTCTGTATGGATACACTGCGTTTTCTTGACATCCTCGGCTTCATCGTGGGCCTGGTGTACATCTATTTAGAGTACCGCGCCAGCATCTGGCTGTGGATAGCCGGCATCATCATGCCCGCCATCGACATGGTGCTATACTACAAAGCAGGGCTGTATGCAGACTTCGGTTTGGCCATCTACTACTGCTTAGCCGCCATCTATGGCTTCGTGGCATGGAAAAAGAAGCCCGCCCATAGCCCCTCTCCAAGGGAAGGGCTTCAGGCAGATTTGTCAGCGGAAAAAGTGACCGAACTCCCCTCCCTTGGGGAGGGGGAGGGGGTGGGCCCTGGTGTGGCCCACTTTCCCCTGCGCCTGGTGCTTCCCTCTGCCGCCATCCTTGTTGCCATTTGGGTCTTCATCTGGTGGATACTTGTCAATTTCACCAACTCGACGGTGCCTGTCACTGATGCTTTCACCACGGCGCTGAGCATCATGGCGCTGTGGGCCCTGGCACGTAAGTATGCTGAGCAGTGGCTGCTGTGGTTCGTGGTCGATGCCGTCTGCTGCGTGCTTTACGTGCAGAAGGGCATACCCTTCAAGGCTGTCATCTATGGGTTGTACACCGTCATTGCCGTTTTAGGCTATGTGAAGTGGCTCAAGATGATGACGAAACAATGAATCTTCGTATTGGTCGATGTTGTTGCCATCCCTGTCGTAAATGTCACACAACAGGCAACTGTTCAGAGGGTTGTGGATGTAGTACCAGATACCGCCGTTCCATTCGAATTGGTAGACTTCTATAGGCATAAACGGAAGTCTGTCACCTCCCTGAGGCACGAGGTCAGACCCCTTGACTCATAGTAATCTTCCCGTGCGCATTT
>CAMPCG010000280.1 GCA_946644025.1 uncultured Prevotellaceae bacterium
TCATTACCGCCCGTGAGAAGATAGTAGAGGGAGCCGTCAGCATGGTGAAGATGGCGCTCGACAAGCTGTCGCGTGAAGAGGTGGTCGAGCTGGACGACGACAAGAAGGCCGCCATGGTCTCCAACCTGCTCGTCGTGCTCTGCGGCGACGACTCTGCCCAGCCCGTTGTGAACACAGGAACGCTGAACCACTAAACACAACACCGGATTAATGGCCAAGAGTACGACCAAGAGTTTTATCCTGCGCGTCGATGCTGACACCATGAGCGCGATAGAGGCTTGGGCTGCGGACGAGTTCCGCAGCACCAACGGCCAGCTGCAGTGGATCATCACCGAGGCGCTGCGGAAGGCCAAGCGGTTACCTAAGAAGAAGAAGGAGAACAACGATGAAAAACCAGAAGTTTAGATTGGGGCGTACCCTCGAAGGTACAGTCTTTGAGATAGCATTTATCGTGCTGGCCATCCTGGTGTGGGTGTACGTCACCCTGCAGCTGAACGCAGCACCAGACACCATCCCGACCCACTTCGGACTGTCGGGCACGCCCGACGCCTATGGCAGCAAGTGGGGCATGCTCGTGCCCTGCATCATGATGACGGTGCTTGGCGGCAGCTTCCTGCTGGGGGCCTATTTTCCCCACACGCTCAACCTGCCGGGCGTGGCGATTGCCAACATGCGACAGGCTTTGCTGGGTGCCCGCATGATGCGCATCATGGCCCTGCTGTTCCTCCTGCTGACGGCAGGCATTGCCGCCGACACCATGAGGGGCAGCGTGCTCTACATCTTCGTGCTCATCGGCGCCATCCTGCTGGTCGGCATCGTTTTCACCATCCTCATATACAGGAGTAACGGATAGCGACCGCATGAGAACAGCCGTAGTTGGCGGGGGAGCCGCCGGATTCTTTCTGGCCATCAACCTGAAGGAGCTGATGCCCAAGATGGAGGTCACCATCTTCGAGCGTAGCAGCCGCGTGCTGGCCAAGGTGGCCGTGAGCGGCGGCGGGCGGTGCAACTGTACCAACACGTTCCACCTGGTGAGCGACCTCGCACAGGTTTATCCGCGCGGCCACCGGCAGCTTCAATTTCCAGGCGGCCTGGACTACGGCCTACGTCGTAGCCACGAGCATCAAGAACCGTTGGGCAACGTAACCCACGGGCAACGCACCTGTCGGCAGCCGTCTCGTGCGCGCGCGTATGTAATAGCGTAACGCACTTTTTATGTGTCCCACGTGTCCTACGTGTCCACGTCCTACTTTGTCTGGTGTAACATTGTAACATCGTCAATGGACAGAAGGGACACGTAGGACACGTCATTTTTTCTTTCGCAATATATACGCGCGTGCGCGCACGAATAGCTGACTCACGGGGATGAGAAGACCACTCACTAGTGTGAATAGCCCACTCACGGAAATAAGTAGCCCACTCACGTCGGCAGAAAACAAAAAAATGTCAAAAAAACTTGCTTTTATCTCATATTTTATCTATATTTGCAACTGACTTAGTAAAAAGCCCGAAAAACATGACGACTGGACAATTGGACAATATCACCATTGAACAATTGGCGCAGCAATCGTGAAATAGTGAAATTGTGAAACCGTAAAAAGAAATATTATGAAAACAAGATTGCTCACTACGGCCCTTGCCCTCTGCATGCTCTGCTGCTGTTGGGCGCAGCAGGCCACAAGTCCCAACTCCATCGTGTGCCACCAAGACGGCACGGTGACGTTCAGCTACAAAAACGACCAGGCCCGCGAGGTGTTCGTCGACGTACAGTTTGCCGGACGGCAGCCCATGACGCGCAATGCCGCCACCGGTCTCTGGACGGCCACCCTCGGACCGGCAGCCCCCGACATGTACCCCTACCATTTCGTGGTCGACGGCGTCAGCGTCATGGACCCCGAAAACCCGCAGTACTTCCCCAACGAGGGTTTCAAGAACAGCCTGCTCGAGATTCCCGGCAACGGCGACCTGCCCCATAGCATACGGCCCGTTGCCCACGGACGGCTGGAGTACATACACTACTACTCCAAGAGCCTCGGCGCCACCAACCAGGCCGTGGTCTATCTGCCACCCAACTACATGATGGACTTCCAGAAGAAGTACCCCGTGT
This sequence comes from uncultured Prevotellaceae bacterium, assembly GCA_946644025.1. The sequence goes on from CAMPCG010000280.1 coordinate 2,108, forward strand.
TCTACCTCATCAGCGGCACTACCGACACCGAGGAGGTGTACTACAAGGTGGGGCGCATCAACTACATCCTGGACAACCTGCTGGCCAACAAGCAGGCGAAGGAGATGATCGTCGTGCTGCCCTACGGCAACCCGGCCAAGCTACTGCCCGCCAACCCCGACAAGCCGATACCCGTGACGCAGCTGAAGTTCGGCGACGACGTGTTCAGCCGCGACCTCATCAACGACCTCATGCCCTACATCGAGCAGAACTACCGCACCATCAACAACCGCGACCACCGCGCCATCGGCGGTTTCTCGCGGGGCGGCAACCAGGCTCTCTACAACGGGCTGGCCAACCTCGACAAGTTCTCCTACCTCTGCTCCTACAGCTCGTTTACGTCGACCGACATCCCCGACGTCTACGACCATGCCGCCGAGACCAACAAGAAGATACACCTCTTCTGGCTGGGCGTGGGTACCGACGACTTCCTCTACGGCACGGCCCGCGACTACATGGCCTTCCTCGACCAGAAAGGCATACGCAGCGTGAAGGAGCTGACCACCGGCAAGTTCGGCCACACATGGATGAACGCCAAGTACTTCCTCTGGAAGACGCTGCCCCTGCTCTTCAACAAGCGTGCCTCCGAAGCCGCCATGAAGGAGTCACAGCCCGCACCGGCCGCCACGGGCCAGGAGCCGCAGTTCACGCCGGGCGTCATGGCACGCATGTTTCCACGTCCTATCATATCGCCTGAGTACAGCAACGACCGCGTCGTCTTCCGCATGAAAGCCCCCAAGGCCAAGAAGGTGGAGCTGGAGTGTGAGATTCTGCCCAACACGCTGCCCATGGAGCGCGACAGCGACGGTGTGTGGAGCGTCACGATGAACGACTTCGCACTGGAGACTTTCAAGTACTGCTTCGTGGTCGACGGCACACGCGTGGCCGACCCCAACAACATGCTGCTGTCACCCGACCGCGGCTTCAAGTATAGCATCTGCGACAGTCCGATGGCTCCCTTCAGCTTTGCCCGCCAAGGCGACATCAAGCATGGCCGCACGGGCTACGACGTCGACCGGCAGGAGGCGTGGTACATGTCGCCGATGCCCGCCCAGCCCACCATGCCGGTGTTCATCCAGCTGGTGCCGGGCCAGAACGACACGATGGAGAGCTGGTTTAAGCTGGGCGGCGCCGACGCCATAGCCGACCAGCTGATGAACGACGGCAAGACGCACCCCTGCGTCATCACCACCAGCACGATGGACTTCATGAACCAGGGCGGCATGCCCATGCCCGACCTGAAGCCCCACGTGCTGCGTGCCGACGACTATCCTACGTGGCCTCAGCGTCGCCGCGCCCTGATGCGCCTGCTGCTGAAGATTGGCCGCGAGCCGGCCCCGCAGTTCCCCGCGTTCCCCATGCCCGGCGAGTAATCGCGCTAACGCAAAGGGCCGGGAACACAGATACAGAGAGAGAGGATGTGTCCATGTTGACACATCCTCCCTCTTGTGCTATCTTGGAATAGTATGCTGTTTCGGGGGTTACGTCTCCTTCATCTTGTTCTGCCGCAGGTTCTCGACGAACTGGCTGATGCGCTGCAGCTCGCGCGGGATGCGGATGCTCTGCGGACAGTGGGGGGCGCACTGGCCACAGCCGATGCAGTGGTCGGCCTGGCGCATGCGGGGCACGGCGCGGTCGAGCCCGATGAGGTAGTTGCGGCGCAGCCGGTAGTAGTCGTCGTCCATCTTCAGTCGGGGCAGCGTGCCGTCGTTCTTACACTTGTTATAGTGTACGAAGATGGCGGGTATGTCGATGCCGTAGGGGCAGGGCATGCAGTACTTACAGTCGTTGCAGGGTATGTTTTCCAGTCCGACGATGCGCTCGGCTACTTCGTGGTCGAGGAAGTGCTGCTCGACCTGGCTGAGCGGCTTCAGCGGACAGTAGGAGAGGAGGTTGTCCTTCAGGTGCTCCATGTAGGTCATGCCCGAGAGCACGGTGAGCACGCCCTCCGGCGTACCGGCATAGCGGAAGGCCCACGAGGCTACGCTGCGCTCGGGGTCGCGCTGCTTCAGCTCGGTGGCCAGATACTGCGGCAGGTTGGCCAGCCGTCCGCCCAGCAGGGGCTCCATGATGACGGCGGGTATGCCCCGCTTCTTGAGCCGGGCGTAGAGGTAGCTGGCGTCGACGTTGCGCGAATTGATCTCGTTGGCGTAGTCCCAGTCGAGGTAGTTCAGCTCTATCTGTACGAAGTCCC
>CAMPCG010000281.1 GCA_946644025.1 uncultured Prevotellaceae bacterium
GGAAGCCATGCTTGTTCACGCGGCGGCGATTGTGGGGCTGAAATGTTCTTTTCATTGCTTTATTCTTTTTAAGTTATTTTAATTCGGGCTGCAAAGGTACGCTTTTCTTTTCAATTACGCAAGAAAACGGCGAATAATTTATTAATTTTCACTATTTTATGGCCTCTTTGTGCGATTTTTGGTCTCTCTCTTACCGTCAGAGGGGGCTGTGTTTCGGCGGAAACGCAACATCAGAGGCGGTGCTTTGGCGCTTGTTTTTGGTTCAGCCGAGGGGTCGCTGCTCGATAAACTGGGTGATGAACTGCGATGTGCGCTCTATACCCAGCAGTGAGGAGTCTATGCAGAGGTGGTAGGCGCTGGCGTGCCCCCACTGCTTGCCGGTGTAGTAGTTGTAGTAGGCGGCTCGGCGGCTCTCGCCTTTCTCGATGATGCGGCGGGCCTCGTCGGGGGTGCAGCCGTGCTTCCGGGCCACGCGCTCCATGCGGAAGGCGAGCGGAGCGGTGACGAAGATGTTCACGCAGGTGGGCATGTCGCGCAGCACGTAGTCGGCACAGCGGCCCACGAAGACGCAGGGACCCTCTTCGGCGGCGTGGCGAATGGCGTCGCTCTGCAGCTGGAAGAAGCTGTCTTGCGTGAAGCCGGGCCGTGAGTCCATGCTCATGGCCGATGCCAGCGAGCCGGGAATGTGGAGGAAGGAGCGCAGGAAGCTCTTGCTCTCGTCGTTCTGCTCGAGGAAGCGCTCCGAGAGGCCGCTCTCGCGCGCCGCCAGGTTGAGAATCTCGCGGTCGAAGTAGCGGGCACCGAAGTGCTCGGCCAGCAGGTGGCCGATGTCGTGGCCGCCGGAGCCCAGCTGGCGCCCGATGTTGATGATGAGGTGGCGGGGGGGTGTATTGCTCATGGTCGTAAATTTGGAGGCAAAGTTACGGCTTTTTGCGCTAACGGCCAACTTTTTCGCCGCTTTTCTTATCGTGGGCGGTGGCTTTCGGCGCCTTTTGCGCGCTTTCCTCACGGCAGGGCCACCATCCCGGCCTGTGCGAACATACGGCGGTAGGCCTCGGCTTTCTTCTCCAGCGACAGGGGGTAGGCACGCGACGAAGAGGGCAGACGGTGGAGCGTGAGCTGCTCGCCGTCGGCGTTGCTCAGGCCCGGAATGGTTATGGAGGTGCCGGTCTTGGGCACGTCGCCGATGCCGAGCGTGGCGCAGACGGTGGCCGTGGCCTTCTCGCCCGTGGTGGCGATGGCCCGCAGATGGGGCAGTCGGGCCAGCAGGGCGCCGATGTCGGTAGGCTCGATGACTTCGAGGAATTTGTCCGAGGCGTTGTCCTTCAGCCGGCGTATGGCCGTGGCGGTGTCGTAGAGGGCGATGCCGCGGTCGCGGCAGAAGGCCACGATGTCCGCCAGGCGGAAGCGGCGGGCCGACGCGTCGACAAAGTGGGCCGCGTCGCCGAAGAACACCAGGCCCTCGATGCGCCAGTGGTCGTTGGTGAAGTTGGGGTAGTAGAAGTCCATGCACCACCGCTTGCGCTGAGGCGGGAAACTGCCCAGGAAGAGCACCCGGGCACTGTCGGGCAGGAAGGGGCGCAGCGGGTGCCACTCCACTTCCTGCGTGCTGAGTGCGATGTGCGTGGTGTCGAGAAAGTCCATAGGGCGTACGCGATGTGCTGTTTGTCAAGTGTCAAGCAGCCATTCGTAGGTGTCGCAGCAGACGGCACGGGCGCCGAAGCCCTCCTTCTGGAATATCAGCGAGTCGTGCAGGTCAGAGCTGTGGGGCATGTTCGACGTGCCTATGTCGATGCAGCGCGCGCTGGCGAAGGCTTGGTGCAGGATGTGGTCGTAGAGCCCGTCTACGGCGTGCTGCTGCTTGCCCAGGGGCGACGCCGAGATGTATTGCGCGTGGACCACGTCGCCGCAGAGGTAGAGCACCGTCCCCGCCAGCATCTCTCCCTCGGCGGAGTAGGCAGCCCACAGCTGGATGTTCTCGGGAAAGCGGCTCTCGAGCAGCCTCATCTCGCCGATGGTGTGTACGGGGCGGGTGCTGAATTTCTGCCACAGGTTCTCCTCGAGAATGTGCCAGAAACCCTCGAAGTCGTCGCTACGCCTTACCACGATGCCGTTGGTCCTCGACTTCTTGGCGTCATAGAGGCGGCCGCGCTTCCATTTCACCGGGCGGGCGGGGACGACGGCCGACGACACGTCGCGCCCCGTCAGCCGGGCGTGGCACTCGATGTAGATGGCGTAGAGGTCTTCCTCGGCCGGCAGCCGGTGGTAGAGGTGGGGCACGGGCTTGTAGACCACTCTCCGCAGGCCTTCCGCGCGCAGCAGGGCGTTCATCTCGCCGAAGAGGCAGCACGTCTTAGCCGTCGTGGCCGTCTCGGTCGTCACCAGTCCGCCGTAGGACAGTCCCTGGTGCGAGTACAGCGTGTCGTCCACGCGGTTGGCGGGCAGCAGGGCGTATAGCTTGCCGTCGAGGTAGCACATCAGCGAATGGTCGGCGAAGCGGTCGCTGTGATAGTCCATGTAGCTGCGGCAGAAGAGGAAGGTGCCGTTCTTCGACGCAGCCACGAAGCGGTTCCACTCGTCGGCACGTTCGGGGGTATAGGTTCTTATGTCAAACACCTTTGGGATTTGCGGTTTACTGGTCGGCGGTTTTGTGGCTTGCTATAATCGAGAGGAACTCCTGGTAGTCGTAGATGTATTCCTGCTCGTCGAAGAGCTCGGAGGCCAGCACGAGGCATACGGCCCCCGACGAGAAGTCCTCGAGCGTGCGCCACACGTTGGTGCCCACGTAGAGTCCCTGCCAGGGGTGGTTCAGGTGGTAGGTCTGGTGGCAGGTGCCGTCGAAGACCTCCACGGTGAACGAGCCGCTGACGGCGATGATGATTTCCTGGCACGTGCGGTGGGCATGGCCTCCGCGCCGCTCGCCGCTGGGCACGTCGTAGGTCCAGTAGACGCGCGCCACGTCGAAGGGCACGTTCTTCAGCTGCTCGGCCACGGTGAGGTTGCCGCGCGGGTCGACAATCTTGGGGAGGTTGATGATTCTAAAGCGCGAAAGCCCTCCCAAGCCCTCCCAAAGGGAGGGATGTTCGGTTACTTTTTTCTCTGAGGAAGAACTTTGAGAGGCACCGACCTGCAAGTTTATTTCCTGCTCCATGATATTATCTGTTTCCAGTTATTTCCCTACTCTTTTCTCTATATAGACACTCCCTCCTTTGGAGGGGCTTGGGGAGGCCTTACCGTAGAATGGTGTAGGGGTCGGTGCCGAGCACGGTCTTGGCCAGCCGCTTGGCCTTTGTGCGCAGTGCTTCGACGTCGTCGGTCACGTCGCCGTAGCAGAGCACCACGCCCATGCGCCGGCCTTTGTGGGCCTCGGGCTTGCCGAAGATGCGTATGCGGGTGCGGTCTTCGCGCAGTGCCTCCTCCAGATTGTAGTCGAGCAGGGAGCGGTCTACGGGCGTCTTCGCCTCGGTGGGCGAGAGGATGACGGCCGATGCCCCTGCGTGCTCCAGGTGTATGCCGGCGATGGGCAGTCCGAGGACGGCGCGCAGATGGAGCTCAAACTCCGAGAGGTTGGTGGTGTGTCCGAGGGTGACCATGCCCGTGTCGTGCGGACGCGGCGACAGCTCGGAGAAGATGACCTCGCCCTGGCGTGTGAGGAAGAACTCCACGCCCCAGATGCCGGCACCGGTGAGCGCTTTGGTCACCTTGTCGGCCATCATCTGAGCCTGCTTCAAAGCCTCGTCGCTGATCTTGTAGGGCTGCCACGACTCACGATAGTCGCCACCCTTCTGCACGTGTCCGATGGGCGGGCAGAAGATGGTGGGCCATCCATGCTGCTGGGTGACGGTCAGGAGCGTGAACTCAGAGTCGAAGTCGATGAACTCCTCGATGATGACCTCCTTGACGTCGCCGCGTGAGCCTTCCATGGCCTCACGGAAGGCCTCAGCCAGCTCGTCGTCGTTGTGGACATAGCTCTGTCCATGACCGCTCGACGACATGAGGGGTTTGACCACGCAGGGGAATCCGATCTCGTCGGCAGCGCGTTTGAACTCATCGAACGTCTTGGCATAGAAGTACTTGGCTGTGCGCAGGCCCAGCTCCTTGGAAGCCAGGTCGCGTATGGCGCGACGGTTCATGGTGTAGTTGACGGCGCGAGCCGACGGGACGACCTGTATGCCCTCCTCCTCGAACTTGAAGAGCCTCTCCGTTCGGATGGCCTCGATTTCAGGCACGATGATGTCGGGCTGGTGCTTGCGCACGACGGCTTCGAGGGCATCTCCGTCGAGCATGGAGAAGACCTCGTGCTCGTCGGCCACC
>CAMPCG010000282.1 GCA_946644025.1 uncultured Prevotellaceae bacterium
ACCCAGCGCGGGATCACTGGAAGAATGAAACTGAAGTATGAATAATGTAGGTTAGACTCGAGAGGTGGTAGAACATTCTACTCCCCTCCCTTGGGAGGGGCCGGGGGGTGGGTCTCCCTTTATGCCTTCCTCAGCACCCACTTCATGTAGTTGCCTATGCCGGCGTTGCCGGCATCGTAGCCCAGGTAGCCGATGATGATGTTGGTGACGAACTGCTCGGGCAGCAGGCCGAAGACCAGGCGGGCCAGCGTGGGGCGCGTCAGTATCTTTGCCGCCTTGCGCTCCAGCCGCTTCAGGTCGGGCAGCGTCTCGCGCGTCAGGTTGAGGGCCTCCACCACCTCCAGCCCGCAGTGGGCATAGTGGGCGTTGAGCTCGTCCATCGACTCTATCATGGCCGAGGCTCCGCCCTTAGAGGTCAGCTCGATGGCCTTCTGTATCTGGGTGTCGTAGGTGTCGAAGCTCGAGAGCAGGGCGTAGTCGTAGACAATGATGACGCCGCCGGGCTTCAGCACGCGGTGCACCTCGCGGTATACCCTCTCCTTGTCGGAGTTGTGGACGATGGTCTCGAAGGCGTACATCACGTCGATGGAGTTGTCCTCAAACATGGAGAGGTCGTTGTAGTCCAGCTGGTGGGTCGTGACGTTGGGCGGCACGTCCTTCTCCTTCAGCTTCTGAAGGTCGACGCCGATGAAGCGCACGTCGGGGTGGCAGCGTGCCAGGTAGAGCAGGTTGGAACCGTGACCGAAGCCCAGCTCCATCACCACGCCGCCGGGCTTGATGTACTCGGACACGCTGTCGGGCTGGTAGTAGGCGTCCTCGTCGGTGAAGCAGCCGTTGGTGGACACCCTGAAGTGCATGAAGCCATCCTGCGAATGGTAGTGCTTGTAGGCCCAACCGTTAATGCGGTAGTAGGAACGTATCTGGTCCAGCGAGTTCTTGCTGCCCTCGATGAGCTTGTCCAGATTCAGAAACTTCTCCATCGCCTCAATCTTGGCGTGCAGTTTGTATAAGCTGTAATTCGGATTCATGGATGTGTTTGATTGTAAATGCGTTTCTGCGTGCAAAGTTACTACTTTTTTTGCGAATACGCTCCGTCGGCGGCTGTTTTTTCCCTTTCCCACTCTTTTTTCTGATACTGCAACCCTTAATTACTAATAACCAGCCGCCGATTACTAAGAATGAAAGTTAAAGATGGGGGCCTTTTAGGGATTTTACGGTCTACTAAGCCTTTAGTTTTCTAAATAGTTAGTAATTTTGCCCTTGCTAAACATAAAGGGACGACATTATGCAGCAGAAGACACTGACCAAGGGCGAGATGCAGGTGATGAACATCCTGTGGGACATGCAGCGCGGTGCCTGCGTGGCCGACGTTCAGAAGCGCTTCCCCGAGCCGCCGCCGGCCTACACCACCATCGCCACCTTCCTGAAAATCATGGAGCAGAAGGGCTTCGTAGAGAAGCGACGCAGCGGCACGGGCAAGACATACGTCTACTCGCCGCTGATGACCCGCGAGCGCTACCGCCGCATGGTGGTGGACGACGTGAAGGACACGTTCTTCGGCGGCTCGGCAAAGTCGCTCGTCTCCTTCTTTGCCGAGGAGGACGAGCTGACGCAGGACGACATCAATGAGATACTGGCCATGCTGAGAGCGAAGTGAATTTGCGCGTTTGACTATGTTTTATGAATAGTGGGGAATCTGCTCCCGCAGAAGTAACGAACCGAAAAATGAAAACAACTTGATATGCTGACAGACCTGATATACTATGACCTGAAGGTGGCGGCGCTGATAGCCGTGTTCTACCTCTTCTATATGCTGTTGCTGGCCCGCGAGACCACGCATACGCTCAACCGCATAGTGCTGCTCCTGTGCATCGCCCTCTCGCTGGTGCTGCCCCTGTGCATCATCACTATACACCACAGCGTGGTTGTTGAGAGCGTGCAGCAATCGGTCGTGGAGCCTTTAGGCTATGCTGCGCCTGTGCCGATGGCCGAAAGGGCGTGGCAGACTTTTGACTGGTCTGTCCCGCTTGCGATACTGCTGCTCTCAGGCACCCTCGCCCGCCTGGTCTATATTGTCAAGGGCGTCTGGGGGCTGTACAGGGTGATTGGCAGCGGCGAGAGGCACACGCTGCCCTCGGGCATCCGCGTCAGCGTGGTCGATGCCCCGATAGCCCCGTTCTCATGGATGGAGACCGTCGTGCTCTCGCGTGCCGACTGGCAGATGCCGTCGGCCAGCATCCTTGCCCATGAAGAGGCGCACGTGCGCCATCGCCATAGCTACGACGTAGTGGTCGTAGAAGTGCTCACGGCTCTGCAATGGTTCAACCCCGTGGTGTGGTTCATGCGCCAGGAACTGCGCACCCTCCACGAGTATGAGGCCGACGCATCCGTCCTCTCACGCGGCTTCGACGAAAGCCAGTACATCCACCTGCTGATGCAGAAAGCGACGGGCATGAAGGCCTGTGCCCTCGCCAACGGCATCCACACTCAGAAAACCAAAAAACGAATCTTTATGATGCTCAAACCAAAATCCAGCCTCACCGTATGGCTCAAGGCCCTCTACGTAGTGCCCATAGCGCTGACCTCGCTGGCCATGACGGCCAGGACCGTCGTGGACTATGAGACCGTCACGACGAAAGACGATGTCGCCGTGAGATTGATCCACGAAAAGACCAACGGACGGGGCGACAGCTACCAGATACGCCATCAGCCTGGCGTCAAGTTCTACAACAACGGCAAGGAAGAGGCCATCCCCGACAATCGGTCCGTCGCCCTTGAAGTGGAGAAAACGACCATGATGCTCAATGGCGTGAAGTTTGATGAAACGACGCTGCCGCAACTGCCCGTTGCTGCTTTGCGTGAGATACACCTCAACCAGACGGGCCCAGACAAGTTCGTATGTAACCTTACGACCGCAGAGCGCGTTAAGTACAGCCCGAAGATGAGCGACCTGGAGTTCGTCAACTATGTGAAACAGCAACAGGCAGCGGGCATAGACGAGAAAGCCCTCGACCAGATGATGCTGAACGAGGGTGGCTCTATCAGCCGTCCCCACATACTCCATGTCATTAGGGCGTATGGCAGCAATAAGAACAAGCTCTTCGTCGTTGACGGAAAGGAAGTCACGCGCGAGAATTTCATCCAGCTGAAGCCCGAAGCCATCGCCTCGGTGACGGTGATGGATGTGGGCCCGGCCAAGAAAGTCTTTGGCGAGAAAGGCCGCTATGGCGCCACGGTGATAGAGACCAAGCAGCAGCCGGCCGACGACCCCGTGTTCGACAAGGTGGAACATAATCCGCAGTTTCCCGGCGGCGACGCGGCACTGATGCAGTTCATCGCCCGCAACATCAAGTACCCCGCCAAGGCGCTGGAGTATGGCGTGCAGGGCCGTGTGCTGGTGCAGTTCGTCGTGGAGAAGGACGGCAGCCTGTCGGGGGCCAAGGTGATAGAAATGCCCAGGTCTTCGATGGCCAGCATGGTGACGGTCACGGCCACGATGACCGAGCAGCAGCGCCATGACGCCGAGGGCCACAACGCCGGTGTGCAGGCCCTGCGCGACGAAGCCCTGCGCATGGTCGGCACCATGCCGCGATGGACACCCGGCAAGCAACAGGGGAAGGCCGTGCGCTGCCGCTACACCATCCCCGTAACCTACCGGCTGAACTGAAAAGCAATTAAAGTTAGTAAATAATTAAGAGACCCGGGACAACTCCGGAGGCAGCAGCGATGTTCCCTCCGGAGCTTTTCTTCCCTCGGGGGGGGGTATTGCCCTCCAGCTGTCATCCAAATAATTTCAGCTTTTTTTCAGAATTATGAGGCCCGCGATTCCAACTCCAGGAAGTCGGTGTGACGAAATGGCAGACCGCGCGACGCCCATGGCAGGGTGGTGAGCAGATGGCACGCCTTTTGCGGCTAATGAGCCGGAATAATAACTAAACACATTATTTATATTATGCAGAAAGGCAACATAGGGGTTACGACCGAGAACATCTTCCCCGTCATCAAAAAGTTTCTCTATTCAGACCACGAGATATTCCTGCGCGAGATGGTGAGCAACGCCGTCGACGCCACCCAGAAGCTGAAGACCCTCCAGGAGAAGGGCGACTTCAAGGGCGAGCTGGGCGACCTCACCGTGCGCGTCGCCCTCGACACAGAGAAGGGTACCATCACCATTTCGGACCGCGGCATCGGAATGACCGAGGACGAGATTGACAAGTACATCAACCAGATAGCCTTCTCGGGCGTGACCGACTTCCTGGAGAAGTACAAGGACAACGCCAACAACATCATCGGACACTTCGGA
>CAMPCG010000283.1 GCA_946644025.1 uncultured Prevotellaceae bacterium
GAGCCTACCCACGGGCATCACCTACATCGGTGAGGGAGCCTTCCGCCTGGCCACGAGCCTGAAGGCCGTCACCATTCCTGAGGGCGTGGAGGAGATCAGAGCCCACTCCTTCAACGGCTGTCCGCTGACCACCATCGTGCTGCCGTCGACGCTGAAGCGCATCACCGGCACCTACGTGTTCCGCAACAGCAATGCCAAGAACGAGACGTGCAGCTTCATAGCCAACATGCAGCGCCCGTGTACGCTGGACGAAAACTCCATCATGGGCATGGAATACTACGACCTCTACGTGCCAAAGGGCCGCAAGGAGTTCTACCTGTCAGAGCCCCTGTGGGACAAATTCCGCCACATCTACGAGATGGGCGAGGTGGACGAGGACGCGAAGGACATCATCACAGCCGGGAACGTGACGATGAAGGCCGGCGAGAACACCACGCTGACCGTGAGCCTGAACACCGAGCAGACCGACTACAACGGCTACCAGTTTAACCTCTACCTGCCTGAGGGCATCAGCGTGGCCACCGACGAGAACGGCAACTACCTCGTCAGGGAGAAGACCGGCAGGATGAAAGTGGCCCTGCCCGTGGACGACGGCAGTATGCTCTTCTACACCACGGCCGACAAGAACCACGGCGCACTCAGCAGCGGAACGCTCATGGAGATAGAGCTGAGGGCCGACTCGGCCCTGGCCGCAGGCAGATACACCGTGCGCATAGACCGTGTGGTGTGCGCCACCCGCGAGAACGAGTCCATTGGCCTGCCCGCGTCGACGGCTACCGTCACCGTGGAGAAGGGCGACACGGGGTCGCAGGGAGTTATTACGGCCGACGACGTGGTGGGCGAGCCTGACAACCAGATCAAGCTGCCCGTGTTCCTGAACAACGCGACGGACATCAACGCCTTCTACTTCGACCTGACGCTGCCAAAGGGCATCACCGTGGCCAAGGAGAAGAACGGGCAGTTCGTAGCCTCGTTCGTGGGCGAGTATGCCGACGGGAAGATGCTGCTGAGCTGTCTGCCCTGGGATGCCTCGATGGGTACGACGAACAACGTGAACACCTGGCGCTTCATCGCCACGCCGGTGGACGACGGCGTGTTCCGCGCCAACGCCGGACGCGTGATGACCGTCACGCTCAATGTGGACAAGGACATGGCCGGCGGTGTCTATACCGCCCGCATGAACGTGGTGAAGCTGGTGGAGGCCAACGGCAGCCGCAGTGACGGCGGAAAGCGCTTCCAAGTGATGCGCACACCGTCCAATGGCTCAGCATGGACCTCCTACTCCACCATCACCATCAAGACGCAGAAGCAGGGCGACGTGAACGACGACCTCGTGGTAGACGTGGCCGACATTGCCACCGTCGTCGACGTCATGGCCGGTGGGTCGGGGATTACAAATCCCCTCCAGCAGGCTGCCGACGTGAACGGCGACAAGACGGTGGACGTGGCCGACATTGCCACCATCGTAGACATCATGGCCGCCAACGCTCGCCGAAAGAGAATGATGGAGGAATGAATATGTAAAAACACGATGGCTTTTATATATAATGACCACGAATTATTCATAAATTATATGCGCATAGTAAACGAAATAAATATTTTCCTTTTACTTGGCGGTGGCGGCCTCGCAGGCCGCACAATAAACGAAAAGAATGATGACGTTCACTATAAAAATAAAAGCCATCGTGGTTTTTTACTTAATATGTGTAATTAATTCTGAGTGATTACTTAACTAATATTTTAACTGTATGATTAAAAAGCTATTTCTTTTCTTCGCCGCCATGCTTCCCATGATGGCTGGCGCACAAACGGAAGAGCCCCGCGACACCATCTGGGACTCGAAAGACACCATTACTGTGGCCGACGTGACGATGAAGGCCGGGGGCAAGGCCACGATGACCGTGAACCTCACCACCACCGGCACGGACTACACCATGTATCAGTTCAGTATCTATCTGCCCGAGGGCATCAGCATCGCCACCAACGAGGACGGCAAATACCAGTTCGCCGAACGGACCGACCGCACCCGCAACGGCAGTATCCGCCCAGCTTACGACGGTAGCTTCCTCTGCCTGGCCTACTCGCTGGACAAAGGCATAGAGGCCCTGGAGTCGGGCCCCCTCATGGACATTGAGCTGTATGCCGACTCTGCCTTAGCTGCCGGAAAATACACGGTGAGAGTGGAACATGTGGTATGCGCCACGCGCGACAGCAAGTCTGTGGCGATGACGTCTACGGTGGCCAACGTCACCGTGGAGAAAGATGCCGCGGACTCCATCCCTGCCGTGGTTACCGGTGAGGATGTGGAAGGATATGTGGCAGGACGCATCACCATGCCTATATTATTGAACAACTGGAATGAAGTATCGTCGTTCTATTTCGACCTGACACTGCCTAAGGGCATTGTCGTGGCCGAAGATGAGAACGGACAGATAGAGGCGAAGCTTGTGGGCAACTATGCCAACGGCACCATGCTGCTCATGGTTCAGCCCTGGCAGGAGTCTATGGGCGAGACGAACAACACGAACACCTGGCGCTTCACGGCCATACCGCTGGACGACAGTACGTTCCCCGTCAATGCCGGCAGGGTGATGGACATCACGCTCCACGTGGTGGAGGACATGGCCCCCGGTGTCTACACCTCGCGTCTGAACGTCGTCGGCTTAGACGAAGAGACCGCCGGCAGCCGCGCCATGACTCCCGGCAACGGCACGCGGCAGTCGTGGACTTCCTATCCCACCATCACCATCAAGGCCAACAAGCCCTGCGACGTGAACGGCGACTACACCATCGACGTGGCCGACATCGCTACGGTCATCGACGTCATGTCCAGCGACAGTAACGACACGGCAGTCGACGTGAACGGCGACGGCACGGTGGACGTGGCCGACATAGGCGTCATCATCGACCAGATGGCGGCCAACGCCCGCCGGAATAGGTAAATGGAGAAACGCTGAGAACAGGGGGAGCGATAACGCCCCCCGGGAAAGGATACCTTTACTTGGCGGTGGCGGCCTCGCAGGCCGCACAACAGACGAAAAAAAATGGCGGCTGCTAGAGGCGGGCGGCCTCGCAGGCGGTGGCGGCCTCGCAGGCCGCACAATAAACGAAAAGGATTATGGCGCTCACTAAAAATTGTGGCAAAATATCGGGGAGATATTTTGCCACAATTAACTTTAGGGTGTCGCTCAGTTCAGTTGATTTTGTAGCTGAGCGCCGCGTTACGCTCGATGTAGTCGATGAGGTGGTGCTTGACGTCGACCATCTTGCTTTGCGAGCGGAGCAGCACGTGGTGCTTGTTGGTGCTGTCGTGCAGGAGGAAGAAGAGCTTGGAGTCACCGGGATGGTCGGCAATGATTTCGGCGAGGTCATCAACGGTCTGCTGGTCGAGAATGTCGGTGTTGAGCGAGATGGTGATGTGGTCGATGGCCTTATCCTTGACGGTCTGAAGATACTCTATGTTCTGAATCTTGAGCTGCTTCTGGTCGCTGTCGCGGAATCGCTGCTGCATCTTCGCCGTGATGTAGATGGAGGCTCCCTCGGTGAACATGCCGTTCCATCGTCCCCAGTCCATGCCAAAGAGTGCAATCTCGCCGCTGCCGTCGAAGTCCTCGATGGTGACGAAGCCGCAGGGCTGTCCGCTCTTGTCGAATCGGGTGCGCACGGCGGTGACGATGCCTCCGAGGGTGACATCGTCGCGGTCATAGAGAGCGACGGCGCGGTCGGCAAGCTCCTGGCAATGGGCGTTGCACAGGTTGTCGAGCACAATCTTATACTCGTCGAGTGGGTGTGCCGAGAGGTATATGCCTACGAGGTCTCGCTCCTTGTTAAGGCGCTCGATGTCGCTCCACCGCACGTCGGTCTTGGGTATGGGCGGCGTGGCAATCTCGATGCTGTCGAAGCCTCCGAAGAGCGAGTTCTGGGCCTCTGCCTTTGCCTGCTGGTACATCTGACCGTAGCGCACGAGCACGTCGAGGAACACCTCGCCCTTCGTGTTCTCTGCAAAGAACACCTCACGGCGGATGCCGAAGCTGTCGAAGCCTCCGCTGAGCGCCAGCGACTCGTAGGCCTTGCGGTTGATGCTCGACGTAGGCACGCGCTGGGCGAAGTCGAAGATGTCCTTATAGGGGCCGTCCTTCTCACGCTCGCTGATGATGGCCTCTGCGGCGCCGTCGCCCATGCCCTTGATGGCGGCCAGTCCGAAGCGTATCTCGCCCTTCTGGTTCACACCGAACTTCAGGTAGGACTCGTTCACGTCGGGGCCCAGGGTGGCAATGCCCATCTGCTTGCACTCGTCCA
>CAMPCG010000284.1 GCA_946644025.1 uncultured Prevotellaceae bacterium
CGTCTCCACCTGCGTCCACGAGAGCTTGGAGTCGGCACCGCGCAGGTCGCCGCGCTTCGTCACGAGGTTGAGCACGCCGCCGCGGCCCTGCTCGTCGCCGGGATACCAGTTCTGCACGGTGGAGTATTTCACCTCGGCGCGGTTCATGACCACAATCTCCACGATGGCGGCGTGCAGCTGGTTCTCGTCGCGCATGGGGGCGGTGCAGCCCTCGAGGTAGGATACGTAGGAGTCGTCGTCGGCAATGATGAGCGTGCGCTCAAACTGTCCGGTGTTGCGGGCATTGATGCGGAAATAGCTGCTCAGCTCCATGGGACAGCGCACACCCTTGGGGATGTAAACGAAGGAGCCGTCGGAGAAGACGGCCGAGTTGAGGGCGGCGTAGAAGTTGTCGCGGTAGGGCACGACGGTGCCCAGGTACTGGCGCACGAGGTCGGGGTGGTCCTTGATGGCATCGCCTATGCTGCAGAAGATGACGCCCTTCTCGGCCAGCTTCTCCTTGAAGGTGGTCTTCACCGAGACGCTGTCCATGATGGCGTCCACGGCGGTGTTGCCGCTCAAGGCAAGGCGCTCCTCCAGGGGGATGCCCAGCTTGTCGAAGGTCTCGACGAGCTTGGGGTCGATGGCGGACTCTCCGGACCCTTCAGACCCTCCCCCGACCCCTCCCTGTGAGGGAGGGGAGTAGTTACCTTTACTGCCCGTTTTATCCTCGCCAGAAGTATATACTCCCCTCCCTTCAGGGAGGGGCCGGGGGTGGGTCTGAGAGGTCTGAGGGGGTCTCTGTGTGGGGTCCGCGTAATAGCTTATTTCCTGATAGTCTATCGGCGGCACGTGCACGTGGCCCCATGTCGGCTCACGCTGCTCCCGCCAATAGCGGAAGGCCTTCAGACGGAACTCGAGCATCCACTCAGGCTCGCCCTTCTTCGACGAAATGAGCCTTACGACGTCCTCGTTCAGGCCCTTATCTATAATATCAGTATGTACGTCGGTAGTGAAGCCATATTCGTATTTCTGCTCCGCTATCCGACGCACCAGTTCGTTGTCGTTTTCTGCCATGTCTTGTGTTATCAATCTTTCTCGCTGCAAAAGTACGACATTTTTTTGACAAGGCAAAATATATGCAGAATTATTTCGACCAGCAAGCCCTCACGCTCCCTCACCGCGGGCTGTCACGGGGCCTGCCCCTACATCGGCAAATATCGATTGCAAGTCACGGCGCTCTCCGGAAAAGTCAAAACGCCGATGGTATTTCTACAAACGCTGACAACGTTTCTACAAACACTGCCTTGGTTTATACAAACACTGACAGCGTTTCTACAAACACTGTCAGTGTTTGAAGATTGCCCCGGCTCTTTTCTACAGTTAAAATACGTGCAAAGACCACTTTTCAACGGCTCTTTCCCGCCATCAGAACGGCTGAGGCTGCAGGGAGCCAGACTCGTCCTTCCCAGCCCGAAGGGTCTAACTCCGACATATTGACACGCCACAACGGAGATTTATCCGAGCGAATGTTTGGAAGTTCCAACAATAATGCTTAATTTTGCAGCCATAGCCCCCGCCCACAGGAGGAGGGCAGAATAGTTACGCAGATTGCCAAAGTAGTTAAAGGGAGTTAAATGACGTTAGAAATACACTCCAACTTATACGCCGAGTGCAATAAAAGTGCTAACTTTGCAGCGATTAAAATTAAACATTTAACTATCAACATTGTCTATTATGAAAGCATTAAAGGTAACAGCCCTTGCGCTCTGCGCAGGTATGATTATGGCCAGCTGCACAAACATGGCCAAGGGAACAGCAATTGGTGCCGGCGGCGGCGCCGTGTTGGGTGCCATCATTGGCAAAGTGGCCGGTAACACTGCCGTGGGTGCCGCAATAGGCGGAGCCGTGGGCGCCGGCGCAGGAGCCATCATCGGCAAGAAGATGGACAAGGCCAAGAAGGAGGCCGAGGCCGTGCAGAATGCACAGGTAGAGAGCGTCACCGACTCTAACGGCCTGCAGGCAGTGAAGGTTACCTTCGACTCGGGCATACTCTTCACCACAGGAAGCTCCACACTGAGCAACTCGGCCAAGACCTCGCTCACGCAGTTCTCGAACGTGCTGAAGCAGAACGCCGACTGCGACGTGGCCGTGCAGGGATATACCGACAACACAGGATGGAAAAACTCCACTCCCGAGCAGAGCGTGCAGAAGAACCTGAACCTCTCGCAGCAGCGCGCACAGTCGGTGACCAACTATCTGCTCTCACTGGGAGTGCCCAGCACACAGATACGTAGCACCATGGGTTATGGCGAGCAGAACCCCGTGGCCGACAACTCTACCGCAGCAGGAAAGGCACAGAACCGCCGCGTGGAGGTTTACATGTATGCCAGCGAGGCTATGATCAACGCCGCAGAGCAGAGCGCACAGTAGTAAATGAAGCGACTCTTTCGCGGACTTTCGCGGTTTATAAGATGGACGGTGGGCCTGTTCTTCGGGTCCACCGTCCTTGCAGTAATACTGCTGAAGTTCATACCCGTTTACGTCACGCCGCTCATGGTCATACGGCTGTTTGAGAACCCGGGACTGAAGATGGAGCACCACTGGGTGCCACTGAGCGACATGTCGCGGAAAATGCCGCTGGCCGTCATCGGCAGCGAGGACGCGCACTTCAGGGACCACCACGGATTTGACCTCGACGCCATAGAGAAGGCCGCCAACCACAACAGGAAGAATCCCGGGAAAAACCAGCACGGCGCCTCGACCATCTCACAGCAAACGGCAAAGAACGTGTTCCTCTGGCCAGGACGGTCGTGGCTGCGCAAAGGGCTGGAGGCCTATTTCACCGTGCTCATAGAACTGTTCTGGGGAAAAGACCGCATCATGGAGGTCTACCTCAACTCGATAGAGACGGGCACGGGCATATACGGCGTGGAAGCCGTGGCACGTGAGCACTTCGGCACAACGGCAAGCCAGCTCACGGCAGAGCAATGCGCGCTCATAGCCGCCACACTGCCCAACCCGAGACGCTTCAGCAGCAAAGAGCCCAGCCAGTACATACTGAAACGCCAGAGACGAATACTCAAGGAAATAAAATACTTGGAAAGTCACCCCTGACAACCAACACCTAACACCCAACACCCAACACCCCAATCATGAACTGTCACAAAGCAGGATTCGTAAACATAGTGGGCAACCCCAACGTGGGAAAGTCGACGCTGATGAACCAGCTCGTGGGCGAGCGAATCTCCATCGCCACCTTCAAGGCACAGACCACGCGACACCGCATCATGGGCATCGTCAATACGCCCGAGATGCAAATCGTGTTCAGCGACACACCCGGCGTGCTCAAGCCCAACTACAAGCTGCAGGAGTCGATGCTCGCATTCTCAGAGTCGGCACTCACCGATGCCGACATACTCCTCTACGTCACCGACGTGGTGGAGAACCCCGAGAAGAACATGGACTTCCTGGAGAAGGTGCAGAAAATGACCATCCCCGTCATTCTGCTCATCAACAAAATCGACATGCTGGAACAAAACCCGCAGCAGCTTCTGGCCGCGATTGTGGACCGGTGGCACACGCTGCTGCCCAAAGCCGAGATACTGCCCATCTCGGCCAAAAACAAGTTCGGCACCGACATGCTGCTGCGCCGCATAGGCCAGCTGCTGCCGGAAAGCCCCGCCTTCTTCGACAAAGACCAGCTGACGGACAAGCCCGCACGATTCTTCGTCTCGGAAATCATACGCGAGAAAATACTCCTCTACTATGACAAGGAGATACCATACTCCGTAGAGGTCGTCGTGGAGCGATTCAAGGAGGACGAGCACAAGATTGCCATCAACGCCGTCATCTACGTAGAGCGCGACTCGCAGAAGGGCATCATCATCGGCCACCAGGGCGTCGCTCTCAAGAAGGTCTCCACCGAGGCACGAAAGACACTCGAGAAATTCTTCGACAAGCACATCTACCTCGAAATCTTCGTCAAGGTAGACAAGGACTGGCGCTCCTCCGAGCGGGAACTCGGAAACTTCGGCTACCGCCCGGAGTAAAACCCCATAAAAACAGATATGCGGGAGAAACCATAAAAGGTTCTCTCGCATATCCCAGCTATGAGAAAAAAATAGTGTTATCTCAGTGACATTAGTTCTTGAAGAAGTCCTTTACGGCCTCGTTGGGAACCATCTGCTCGTCGAAGATGAACGCTCCCGTCTTCGGGCTGCGCACCATCTTAATAACCTTTGAGTAAGCGCGACCATCCTTCGAGCCTTCGTGGAGGGTTGCGACGGTTTTCTTTG
>CAMPCG010000285.1 GCA_946644025.1 uncultured Prevotellaceae bacterium
CCCCCGCGGGAGGGGCAGGGGGTGGGGCTACTGGGGGTGGGGCTTCTGTTTTATTGGTTTTTGCTGGTTTTCGTAAGACGCGAAGCGTTTTTTATATACCAAAAAATCTTTACAACAACCCCGCTGATACTGCCGTATTTCCCACCGACGCCGACCCTGGGGGTGAATAGCCGAGTTATGGAGGGTGCAGGACGGAAATATCCGCTCTGGGAGGCAGGACTAACCTCGCCGGGAGTTTGGACGGCTCTCTCTATGACTTTGCTTACTTCAAACCCTGGGTTTGGACGGCTCAAAGTTCCAGTCATGTCCGGGCGGTCGACGCGCCTGATTACGTATGATTATGCACAAAAGCGCCTGTTTTTGCATAGATATATGCCTTTTATGCGCAAACGCCCCGTTTTTCGGGGAGCGGTAAAACGGGCTTTTTCCCTCATTTCAGGTGCGAAGAAGTGTTAAATCGCTGCTTCCGTTCCATCGTTTTTGCACACTCCGCCCCACTGTGTGCAACCGCCTGAGCGCAAAAAACCTGCACAAACCGCGCGGTTTGTGCAGGTTCTTGCTCCAGAATGTGCCGTTTGTGCGACCCTTTTTCCTGTCATTTTACTTTACATCTTAGCCCGAAACCGCCCATTGTTCTTGGTGGGGTCGCTGCGCTCAAAATCTTACAAAATCTTTTTCAAAATCTCCTATTAGCGGGGAGTATGATAGAGTGCTGGTTCTATTAATCCGCTACATGGCACGCAGCTGCTCCCCTACCCTGACTCCCAGCCCCCCCTTCTGCCCCCGAGGGGTAGGCCCCCCCTTCTGCCCCCGAGGGGGCTACTATAGTTTTGCCGTTAAGGGGAAAGTCTATAGTAGCCCCCTCGGGGGCAGAAGGGGGGGGCCTTCTTTAGTGGCTTACAAACGTGGTGATGCTTCTTGGCGGCAGGGAGCCGGTGGCGGCAACGGGCTTGAGGGTCTCGCCTTCGGCGTCGCTGGTGCGGTAGCACTGCCACTGTACCTGTCGTCCGTCGGAGAACTTCAGGCCGAGGGGCTGCTCCCGGTCACTGTAGTTGATGGCCACCACCACCCATCGCCCATCCTTTCGCAGGAAGGCGGAGAGCATCAGAGTGCGGGGGTCGTCGGGGCCGC
Organism: uncultured Prevotellaceae bacterium; assembly: GCA_946644025.1. Next base: position 1,132 of record CAMPCG010000285.1, read on the forward strand.
CGACGTCGTAGCGCACAGCCCCAGGCCGCACAAACCGGCTATAGTTACCCATGGCCCAGAGCAGTCGCGAGTCCTGGGCACGGTGCTGGCGGTTCCACACGCGGATGAGCCCGTCCTTGTAGTTGCCGCCGCAGGCACGCCACCAGGACCAGCTCTGGGCGTCGGCACAGGTCAGGTCGTGGTGCACGATGCGGGCCACGTAGAGCGCCGTCGTCATGGTGAAGTCGTAGCCACCGCCGCCGCCTATCTCCTCGTCGTTGCTCATGATACATATCTCCGACTGCCAGAAGCCTACGCCCAGCTGGCGACACTCCTGGCGCAGCCGCTCGCGTATCTGCTTCATGCGCTCCACGGGGGTGTTGGTCCAGTAGCTGTGGCCCAGTATGAGGGGCGGCACCAGCGGCGTAGCACCCAGATAGGTGGCGGTGCTGTCGGGGGAGAAGAGCGTGCGCAGGGTGTTGCCGCGCTCCCACGTCGTCTCGTTGACGCCCAGCAGGCAGCGCAGGTCGCTCGACTCGTTGACCATGATTTGCGTGGTGAGGCCGCGGCGCTGGAACTCTCGGCTCGTCTCACGCACCAGGCGGGCCGTCTCGCGGTTGGTGGCGGGCGAGCCCTCCTGCTTAGGCCCCTGCCAGTTCCAGTGGCCGTCGGGCTCGTTCACGGGGCTGATGTAGTCTATGTGGGTGCCGTCGTGCTGCTCGAGCCCCTGCACGGCGGTTGCCATGAAGCGGGCAAAGTCGTCGTAGCAGTCGTCGCGCAGGTTGAGCGTGCCGCCGCGCCCGGTGTTGGTGGCAAGCCCGTTCTGCGTGAAGTGTACGGGCGGCGAGTTGAGGAAGGCGAGGATATAGGGCACGCCACGCTCCTTGGCCATACGGAGGAAGCGCCGCTGGCCCTGCTGTCGGCTCCAGTCGTAGGTGCCGTCGGCCTGGAGGAAGCACTCCGTGCGGGTGTCGCGGTTGATGGCCGAGCTGTCGCCCTGCTCGGCACTGCCCGCCCCGAGGTTGAAGCGCCACAGTGACAGGCCGATGCCCCGCGGCTGTCCGTCGGCGTCGCTCTCCATGGAGAACAGCCAGTCGGCCACCTGCCTCTGCGCCACGGTGTCGGTCCACAGGCCGATGCTCTGCATCGACCAGGCATCGCTGGCCCCGAAATGGCAGATGGTCTGCCGGGGCTGCTCCACCATGATGGTAAAAGTGTTGTCGGCCCATGCCGTCAATACAGCGGCGTGGGCGGCCAGTAATGTCAATATCGTCTTCATAGTGTCACTCATCAGCTATATGCGGGGGCGGCCTCACAGGCCGCACAATAAACGAAACGAATTGTAACGTTCACTTATCACTCAGCACTTATCACTCATCACTTATCGCTTATCACTTATCACTTAAAAAAATAAAGGCCACTCGTCAGCACGACGTTGGTGGCCTTCTAAACTAAATGGTATTAGTTTTTAATAGAGGAAGCTTCACAGCTTCAGAAAAGATTGTTTTAAATGATATAGAGAAAGCATAGAAATTATAAAAATGTCATTCCAGGAACCCGCCTGCCGTCGGTGCAAGGTAGGTAGTGTCTATTCCCTCGCTGTAGAGGTGGAGCGAGTCGGCTGTAGCTGCTGCGATGGCGGCCTTGCGTATCTCGTCCTGATAGTGAGCTATCTGCTCGTCGTCGGTCCACACGTTGTCGTCGCGGAACGACTGGTTGACGGCTGTGCTCAGGGTGAGTATGACGGCGACTACGGCAGCTGCGCGCAGCAGTGGGCTGAAGCGCTCGTGCAGGCTGATGACGCGGGCCTTGCTCACCTGTGGCGTCTCGTCGTCGTCGGCCATTGTGGCGAGGGTCACTGTGCGTGCCTCCTGCTGGCCTGTCAGGCTGAGTATGCGGTCGTCGAAGTCTGCTCCCAGTACATCGTCTGTCTCCATGGCCTCGAAGAGGGGCTTGTAGCAGCGCAATGCAGCCGGCACGTCCTCGTCGTCCTGGGCGAAGAATGCCTTGAGTATCTGCTCCTCCTTCAGGGTGGTTTCGGCCTCGAAGTATCGGTTGAGGAGTTGCTCGATGTACTTATAATCCATATTGTTCGTTTTCAATGAATTTCTTTTTTATTGTTTGTCTTGCCCTGAAGATGTTTACCTTGACCTGCTGCTCGGTGATGCCGATGATGGCCGCAATGTCCTTGTAGGCTTTTCCCTCTACGTCTCTGAGCTGTATGCAGGCTCGCTGTTTCTCTGGCAGTGTGTCCATGAGCTGGCGTACTATCTGTAGCCTGTCGCGCAGCACTGTCTGCTCCTCGGGGTCTGAGCTGTATGAGTGGTCTACCCTTTCGATGGTTTCTACGTCGAGCGTGGTGCTTGTCTGCCGACTCATTCGCTTGACTCTGTCGAGTGCGAGGTTGTGGCAGATGGTGAGGCAGAAGGCTTCCATGGAGTCTATCTCTGCCCACTGCTCTCGCCTGCTCCACACTTTGAGCATAGTCTCCTGGACGATGTCCTCGGCATCCTGCCGGTTGAGAGTGATGCGCATAGCGAGCCTGTACAGCTCGTTCTTCAGAGGTAGCACATCGGTACGGAAACTTGCTTCACTCATGCTCTCTACTTATATATAAGACGATTGACGGAGCGGAAAGTTACAGTCTTTTTGAAAAAAAGTCAAAACATTTTTGCAATTCTGTTTATTCCCTCCACCAGCGTGTCGATTTCTTCCTTTGTATTGTAGAGTGCGAACGACGCCCTGACGGTGCCTGTGATGCCCAGCCGGTGCATGAGTGGCTGTGCGCAGTGGTGGCCTGTCCGCACGGCGATGCCGAGGCGGTCGAGCAGTGTTCCCATGTCGAGGTGGTGTATGTCGCCCACGAGGAAGGAGACGACGGCGTCGCGCTGCGCTGGAATCGCAGCACAAGAGACGGTCCCTGGGGGTTGGGGTCCGAAGAGGCGTATGCCGGGTATGGCCTGCATCTGCTCCAGGCAGTAGCGGGTCAGTTCGCGCTCGTGCTGCCAGATGTTGTCCATCCCGAGGGTCTCGAGGTATTCTATGGCCTTGGCCAGTCCGTGGGTGGCGACGTAGTCGGGCGTGCCGGCCTCGAACTTCAGCGGCGGACGCTCGAAGGTGGTCTTGTCCCAGTCTACGTGGTCTATCATCTCGCCTCC
>CAMPCG010000286.1 GCA_946644025.1 uncultured Prevotellaceae bacterium
TGGCCCAAGTGTGTTTTGGTGACGTAACGCCGAAGTCAGGAAGATAATTATAAAGTGACAAGTCCCAGCTTGACGACCGCCAAAAAGCTACTGGTTGAGGTTATGCCCGGAGGAACGGCTCTATGGCCGACAGATAGGGTGATGGTCGCCTCGGGTAGGAGCGGCCCCAGGGACTGATGCCTTGGTGGCAGTAGCTCACGACGAGGCGGCGGCGGGCACGCGAGATGGCCACATAGAACTTACGGGCTTCCTCCTCGGCGCCGCCGGCATGGGTGTTGGCGTAGGAGCTGGGAAACTTTCCGTCCACGGCGTCATAGACAATGACATGGTCAAACTCCAGGCCCTTAGCCTTGTGTACCGTGGAGACGAAGACGCGCTCCGTCATGCTCTGCGCCCCGCAGAGGTCGGCCTCCTTCAGCGTCGTCAGGTCTTGCAGATGCTGGGCCAGCTGCTGCCCCAGCGAGCGGCCCGACTCCGGCGTGAGCAAGTCTGTGGCCACGTAGTTGACGATATAGGGCAGTTTGGGCAGGGCTTCGAGGCGCGCCACGCGCATCAGCTCACCGTAGGCACGACTTATCTCGTAGGCCAGCAGCGGGCCGTCGCCCTCGACGTAGAGCCGCTCGCGGGCTTGATGGTACATGTCGGCGTAGAGCAGACACAGACGGTCGGCGGTCTTGCGATGGCGGGCGATGAACTCGCGCTGACGGCCGATGATGCTGCGGGCGCGGTCGTAGCAGTGAACCATGAGGCTCTGCGTAGCCACGATGTCGTCGCTGGCCAAATGGGAGTTCTCGCCCGTCAGGCCCAGCTGCGCGAGCAGGTCTTTCAGCTTGTAGCTGCGCTGCCGGGGGTGCAGCAGCCGCGCCAGTTTCAGCGTGTCAAGATAGTCGGGCCACTCGCGCTTCATGGAGAGATGGGCGGCATAGCGCTGCATGTTGTGCTCCATAATCTGATAGTCGTAGGTGGCGTTGTGGCCCAGTATGGCGCAGCCCCTTGCGAAGTCGGCGAAGCGCTCCAGCGCCTCAGCATGGCCGAGGTGAGGATGGCGGTCGTATTCCTCTATCAGCGGGTTAGGCACGTCGCCCAGCATGGGCGGTATCTCGCGTTCGGTGTCGATGTAAAGGTCGAGCGAGTCCACCACACGGCCCCGGCGCACCTTGATAGCCGCCAGCTGCACCACATCGTCGGCAAACACGTCGAGGCCCGTGGTCTCGGTGTCGAAGACCACGATGTCGCGCGACTCATATTCACGTACGAACTCAGCGAGGTAGGTCGACTGTCCGCCGTAGTCCAGCAGGTCGGCGGGGGTCAGCGCCAGCTCCATCATCGCCCTGACGAACTGCCGCGAGCTGCTCGCGCTGCTGTAGAGGCGCAGCCCCGTGAGCAGCTGCGACCAGGCTATGAAGTTGTGCTCCATGTTCACCACCGAGAGGTGGGCCAGCAGTGTGCGCATGGCGGGTGTGGAGAAGACGTCCGTGCCCGACACCTTGAAGTGGGGAATGTAGTTGAGGGCGGCGCTCACCTCGTCGGCGTCGCTGTTGAAGGCCACCACCACGGCAATGCTCTCGTCGGGACACTGCGTGTAGATACGCTCCACCTCGCGGGCCACCATGTTGGCCTCGTCCACGCTGGTCTCGGCCTCCATGACCAATAGGTCGCCGGGCTGCCGCGCCGTGACGTCGGTGGTGCGGGGGAGCAGGTCGGGGCTGATGTTCAGCAGGTGCTCGGCGTAGGCATTGAAGACGTCGAGCAGGTACTTGGGCGAACGGTAGTTGACGTGGAAGTTGTAGAAATGGGCCTCGCCGCAACGGCGGTAAAGGGCGTCGAGCGTGGAGGTCTGTGCCCCCATGAAGGAGAAGATGGCCTGCTGTGCATCGCCGAGGTAGACCACCGTAGACGGGGTGGAGCGTGAGGTGAAAAGGTCGATGATGGCCAGCTGCAGCGGGTTCAGGTCCTGCACCTCGTCCACCTGTATCCAGGAGTAGCGATGGCGGTCGGCTGTCGCGCCGTCCTTCATGGCTTCATACGTATAGAGCAGCAAGTCCTCGAAGTCGAGCAGGTCGTTGTGGCGCTTATACGCGGCATACTGCGCGGCGATGTTCATCTGCTGGAGCAGCTGGCGCGCATCGCGGCTGAGCAGCACCGGCTGGTCCAGGTAGAAGTCGGCATGGCGGTAGAACTCCAGGGTGCTGTCTTTCGTATAGGGCAGCGAGAAGGCGAGGCAGAGCTCCTTGAGCAGCATGGACGAGAGGGCGTCGCGGTGGACCATGAGGTGGCTGGGGTAGCCGTTCTCGCACTGGTAGAGCAGATGTTGCAAGTTGATGACCTGCGAGTAGCGCTGCCGCTCTTTCGTGTCGCCCAGCACGCGCAGCTCGTCGTCGCCGAAGAAGTCGGCCAGGATGCTCATGCTCGTGTCGGTGTCGACCACGACGGCGTGCTCAGCCACCACGCCGCTCTCGAAGAGGAAGCGCGAGCAGAAGCGGTGGACATTGCCCACGAAGAGCTGGTCGAGGTCGTCGCTGCTGCCCGTTCGCTGCTCTATGCGCTCGCGCATACCGCGGGCGGCACGGTTGGTGAACGTCAGGCACGCCATTTCGCTGAAAGGCACACCCCGACCGTGGGCCCACACGATGCGCTCGGCCAGCACCGCCGTCTTGCCGCAGCCCGGCGGTGCCAGCACCAGGTGGTATCCGCCCTCAGCACGGATGACGGCCTGTTGCTGCTCGTTGAATTGTCGCTCCATCGTTCGAGAGTTAAGAGTTAGGAGTTAAGAGTTAAGAGTTAGGAGTTAGGAGTTAGGAGTTAGGAGTTATGAGTTATGAGTTATGAGTTAGGAGTTAGGAGTTATGAGTTAGGAGTTCGTTCGGCGCAGCAACTCTTAACTCCTAACTCCTCACTCCTAACTCCTAAATCTTACACCTCCAGGTCGCCGTCGTGAATCTCGTGCCAGGGCAGTCCCTGAATGTTGAGCTGCTCCATGAACGGGTCGGGGTCGAACTCTTCGACGTTGTACACGCCGGGCTTCTTCCACAGACCCTTGCAGAACATCATGGCACCTATCATGGCGGGCACGCCGGTGGTGTAGGAGACGCCCTGCATACCGGTCTCCTCGTAGGCGGCGCGGTGTGAGCAGTTGTTATATACATAATAGGTGTGCTCCTGTCCGTCGTTGCCAATACCGCGTATGCGGCAGCCTATCGAGGTCTGGCCCTCGTAGTTCTCGCCCAGGTCCTGCGGGTTGGGCAGCACGGCCTTAAGGAACTGCAGGGGCACAATCTTGACCTTGACGGTGTTGGGAGTCGAGCCGTTGGGCGCTTCGGCCAGCGGTGCTTCATACACCACCTCGTCTATGCGGCTCATGCCGATGTTCTGTATCACCTCAAGATGCTTCAGGTACTGCTGTCCGAAGGTCATCCAGAAGCGGGCGCGCTTAATCGTCGGGTAATTCAGTACCAGGCTCTCAATCTCCTCGTGGTGCAGCAGATAGCTGTCGCGGGGGCCTATCTCGGGATAGGTCAGGGTCTTGTGTATCTCCAGCGGCTCTGTCTCCACCCATTTCCCGTCTTCCCAGTAGAGTCCCTTCTGGGTAATCTCGCGTATGTTGATTTCGGGGTTGAAGTTGGTGGCGAAGGCCTTGTGGTGGTCGCCGGCGTTGCAGTCTACGATGTCGAGGTACTGCAGTTCGCGGAAGTGGTGCTTGGCAGCGTAGGCGGTGAAGATGCTGGTCACGCCGGGGTCGAAGCCGCAGCCCAGTATAGCCGTCAGGCCGGCCTCGCGGAAGCGGTCGCGGTAGGCCCACTGCCAGGAGTACTCAAAGTGGGCCTCGTCCTTCGGCTCATAGTTGGCCGTGTCGAGATAGGAGCATCCGCAGGCCAGACAGGCGTCCATGATGGTGAGGTCCTGGTAGGGCAGTGCCAGGTTGACGACCAGGTCGGGCTTGTAGCTGCTGAAGAGCGCCTTCAGTTGCTCCACGTCGTCGGCGTCCACCTGTGCCGTCTTGATGGGCATGGTGTAGCCTTTGCGGTGAATGGCCTCCACCAGCGCATCGCACTTCGCCTTGCGGCGGCTGGCAATCATAAACTCTGTGAAAACGTCGGCGTTCTGTGCTATCTTGAACGCTGCGACCGTAGCGACGCCTCCGGCGCCAATCATCAATACTCTGCTCATAATATATTTGTATTATTAGTAATTCAAGTTTCGCATTCGCTCAACTTCTGTAGTTAGAAGTAGTTAGAAGTAGT
>CAMPCG010000287.1 GCA_946644025.1 uncultured Prevotellaceae bacterium
GGACGAACAGCACCCCGAGAAGATGGAAGAGGGCGGCCGACAGCTGGCACGCGTCATCCGCGAGGCACGCACGGCCACGAACGGCCGCTGCCGCGGTGTCTTCTACTGGGAACCTCAATGTCTGCCCGGTGGCTACAAGCTGGGAGCTTTCGACCACAACGCCGCACCCACCGCCATCATGGAGGGCTTCGTGGAAGCGGAGCACAAGGAGATAAAGATTACGGAGGATATCAATTATAAGACCCCCTCCCCCTCCTGCGTCCTCGACCTCGCCCAGCCCCTCTTCGGTCCGCAGAAGAACCGCCCAGCCATCCTCATCATCCACGGTGGGGGATGGAGCGCAGGCTCGAAGAACGACATGGTCTATCGCACGCTCATGGTGGACTATGCCATGAAGGGCTACGTCGTCTGCAACATGAACTACCGCCTCGTGCAGGAGGCACCACTGCCCGCCTGCATCGAGGACGTGCGCTGCGCCATCCGCTGGATGAAAGCCCATGCCGACGAGCTCGGCATCGACCCCAACCGCATCGGCACCTACGGCCACTCGGCCGGCGGACATCTCTCGCTCATGGCGGGCGTGGCAGCCGGCAGCACGGCTTTCAACGACGATGCCGACCCGTGGAAGGACTACGACTGCTCGGTGGCTTGCGCTGCCGGCGGCGCACCTCCCACGGAGATAGGACGTGCCGGCGAGTGGGCCGACCACACCGAGTGGTGGCCCATCGGCTACATCGGTCAGAGCCCGACGCCCTTCCTCGTGCTGCAGGGCGGCGAAGATCCCATCGTGCGGCCGAACCTCACCGAGGACTGGGTCCGCAAGATGCAGCGCGCCGGTGCCAGCGTCGATTACGTGAAGGTCCACGGCCAGCACGGCGTGGCCTTCGACCAGCAGCTGGAGTTCACGCGCCCGGCCATGGATGCCTTCTTCGCCCGTCACCTGCGCCACTACGACCCCAGCGTCAGTTTCGAGCAGATGAAGGTGCCCGAGTACGGCGGCAGCGGACCTCACAAGGCCGTGGCCGTGCGCGAGAAATCTTTGTCGGACTTCGTCGTTTACAGGCCTATGAACCTGGATGCGGCCATGGATGTGGGCCGACGTGGGATGTTTGGCGGCGGCGAGGTGAAGCGAGAGAAACTGCCCGTGCTCATCTTCTGCAACGGAGGATGCATGGACACCAGCATCGGCTACGAGAATATGCTCATCGACGTGGCATCCTACGGCTACGTAGTCATCGCCATCGGCGAACTGCAGATGATGGCTCATCATGAGAAGGACCAGCACACCCCATCGACGATGGTGCAGAAGGCCCTGGACTGGATCTGCCAGCGCGCCGCCGACCCCGCCTCGCCTTATTATAATAAGGTGGACATAGATAAGATTGCTGCTGCCGGACACTCATGCGGCGGCGCTCAGGTGCTGGCCAACGCCTCCGACCCGCGGCTGAAGACTTACCTCATCCTCAACGCCGGCATGGGCACGATGACCATGGCCGACGCCAGCGCTGCCTCGCTGAAGAACCTGCACGGCCCCATCCTCTACCTCGTAGGTGGCACATCGGACGTGGCCTGGAAGAATGCGCAGATGGACTACGATGCTATCCGTAAAGTGCCCGTCGTGCTGGCCGACAACACCAAGAGCGGCCACGGCGGCACCTACGAACAGCCCAACGGCGGTGCCAACGCCCGCATGGTGCGTGCCTGGCTCGACTGGCAGCTCAGGGGCAAGAACGAGCCTGCCGCCCTCTTCCTGCAAGGCGACCTCACGGGCTACGACCAGTGGACCATCAAGCACAAGAACTTCAAGTAGCTCGTACCCCACAAGACGGAACCTTCAGCGCACCTGCCACCTCCCCGCGTGACAGGTGCGCTCTTTTTCAAGTTAAAAAAAGTTTTTTTTGAGGGAACGGAACCGGAAGAGTGTCTAATTTTTAGACGTTTTTCCTCTCCAAGAGGCAGAAAGTGGGACAGAGGGCTTGCAGGGAATGAGGAAATGTGCGTAACTTTGCAGCAGCAAACGAACTAAAACCCAAAAGCCCACCCCTTGCCCCTCCCAGGGGAGGGGAACCAAGACTGGCAGCAAACGAGCTGTAATGAACTCCCCTCCCTTGGGAGGGGCTGGGGGTGGGCCTCACTTTAAAAATCACTTCATATGAATAGTCTCTTCTATCTGGCCCGCCGCTTCAAGACGGCCACCGCCCTGAACTTCCTCGGCCTCGTCGTGGCTTTTGCCGCCTTCTACCTGTTTATGACGCAGGTGCTGTATAACCACAGCTTCAACAGCGAGCTTACTGACGCCGACCGGCTGTACCGCTTTGAGCTTACCTCTTTATGGGGGGACAACGAGGGCCGTTGGAGCAGCAATTGCTCGCGTTTCGCAGGTGAAGAGCTGGCCGCCGTGCCACAAGTGGAGAGTGTGATGCTGGCACAGTCGGGCTGGTATGAGCGCCGCTATTTGCACGGCGATTCGGAGTTCCACTTCGACTTCGTCACCACCGACAGTCACGGCCTCACTACCCTGCAACCCCGCTGCCTCGACGGCCGATTGGATTGGGACGAGGGCGACACGGGTGGCGTGCTCATCGCCGAGTCCATCGCGCGTACCTATTTTAATAATGAGACGCAGGTGGCAGGCCGCGCCCTATGGGACGGGCAGGACAGCATCACGGTGCGCGGCGTCTATGCCGACTTCCCGGAGGCCTGCGGCTTTAAGAACGCCGTGGTGGAGAACTTCGGCGACAGGGACCTGGGCGCATTCAACAACTATAACTTCGACTGCTATGTCCGTCTGGCCGCCGAGGCCGACACGGCCGCCGTGCTTGAGGCGTTTCGCAAGACGTATTTCAGCAAGCTCCGCGATGCTGTCCTCGCGAAGTGGGGAGCGGACAGTTGGGACAAAATCAGCGACTCCTACGGCGCCATGCAGTTCCGCCTCACACCCGCGACTGAGACCTATTTCTCTGGCGTAGACGACCGCGTGGACAAGGGCAACCGCTTGGTCGATGGCGTGCTCATCGTAGCCTGCGTCCTGCTGCTCATCGTCGCTGCCATCAACTTCCTGAACTTCGCGCTGGCCGAGGCTCCGATGCGCGTCAAGGGTGTGAACACACGGCGCGTCCTCGGCAGTACGTTGGGCAGCATCCGAATCGCGCTCATCGCCGAGACGGTGGCGACGGCACTTGCCGCTTACGTCCTCGCCATGGGTGCGGCATATCTGTTGACACAATGGCCACTGATGAGCGAGCTCACCGTGGGCAATATCAACCTCGACAACCACCTCCCGCTGCTGGCGTGGACGGCCCTGCTGGCCATGGTAGTGGGCATCGTTGCCGGCATCTACCCCGCTTTCTACGTCACCTCGTTCCAGCCCGCCTTGGCACTGAAAGGCAGCGCAGGCCTCACGCCCCGTGGCCGCCAGCTGCGCACCACACTCATTGCCTTGCAGCTCTTCATCTCCTGCATCTTGGTCGTTTATATCGCCATCCTCTACCTGCAAAGCCACTACCTCTTCACCTCCGACTACGGCTTCGACAAGGACGAAGTACTCTATGTGAGGCTGAACAATGAGATCCGGGCGAAGAAAGATGCCGCGCAAGGCGAGCTGCTCAGGTTGTCGGGCGTGGAGGACGTGGCCTACTCGCAGTTCCTCCTCGGCGTGGGCAACGGCTTCATGAGTTGGGGCCGCGGCGACGACGATCACCAGATAGAGACCATGGCTGTCTTCCCCGTTTCGTGGCAGTTTCTGCGTACAATGGGCATCCGTATTGTCGAGGGACGCGACTTCAACCAGCATGACCACCAAGTGTTCATCATCAACGAAGCGGGCCGCCGCGCCTGGAACTGGGTGGAGATGGACAAGCCGTTACTCAGCGACATGGGTAATGTCGTGGGTGTGTGCGCCGACCTCCGTTTCAGCACCGCCCGTGCCGACCGCACGCAGAAGCCCATGGCCTTCGTCGCCTATGACGAGAAGGATCAGGATTACGGGGCCTATAATTATATGTTTATTCGTACCACCCCAGGCTCGGATAAGGTGCAACTGCGCCGCATGGTTACTGAGAGCCTGACAGGACTTGGCCTTGAGGAACAGCCCGAAGTGCGCTTCATCGACCAAGACTTGGAAATCACCTATCAGGAGGAGTTCCGCTTCATCCGTCAGGTGCTGCTCTTCAGCATCATCTGCCTCGTCATCACCCTCATCGGTGTCTTCTGCCTGACGC
>CAMPCG010000288.1 GCA_946644025.1 uncultured Prevotellaceae bacterium
TCTTCAACTACAACATCCCCCTGCGCTGGAGCATCAGCCACCTCTACGAGGCCATACTCGACAACGAGGAGCACGTCAGCGACATCAAGTACCTCACCACACTGGCCGGCTACGTACACTGGCAGGTGACGGGGCAGTTCGTGCTCGGCGTGGGCGACGCATCGGGAATGATTCCCGTAGACCCCGCCACGAAGACCTACGACGCAGAGATGGTGCGCAAGTTCGACGAGCTGCTCGCCTCTGCAGGCTTACCCTACAAGCTCCTCGACATCCTGCCCAAGAGCCTGAACGCTGGTGAGAACGCCGGATTCCTCACACCCGAGGGAGCCAAGCGACTCGACGTCTCGGGACACCTGAAGGCCGGCATACCTGTCTGCCCGCCAGAGGGAGACGCCGGAACGGGCATGGTGGCCACCAACGCCGTCAAGCAGCGCACGGGCAACGTCTCGGCCGGAACGTCCAGCTTCTCGATGATAGTGCTCGAGAAGCCGCTGTCGAAACCCTACGAGATGATTGACATGGTGACAACGCCCGACGGAAGCCTCGTAGCCATGGTACACTGCAACAACTGCACCAGCGACATCAACGCCTGGGTGGGACTGTTCAAGGAGTACCAGAAACTGCTGGGCCTCGAGGTGGACATGAACGAGCTCTATGGAAAGCTGTTCAACAAGGCCCTGGAGGGCGATGCCGACTGCGGCGGACTGATGGCCTACAACTACGTCAGCGGTGAGCCCGTGACGGGACTCGCCGAGGGAAGGCCCATGTTCCTGCGCTCGGCCAACGACAAGTTCAACCTGGCTAACTTCATGCGTGCCCACCTCTACGGAGCCATCGGCGTGCTGAAGATTGGCAACGACATCCTTTTCAAGGACGAGAAGATTCGCGTGGACCGCATCACCGGCCACGGCGGCTACTTTAAGACGCCCGGCGTGGGACAGCGTATGCTCGCTGCCGCCCTGAACAGCCCTATCAGTGTCATGGAGACCGCTGGCGAAGGCGGCGCATGGGGCATCGCCCTGCTTGCCGGCTATGCGGTGAACAATCCTAACAAGCTCTCGCTGGCCGACTATCTGGAGACGGTCGTCTTCGCAGGAAACACCGGCACCAGCATTGCCCCGACGGCTGAGGACGTCGCCGGCTTTGAGCGCTACATCGAGAACTACAAGCGCTGTCTGCCCGTGGAGCAGGCCGCCGTGGACAACAAGAAGTAGCCGCTTCGCAGCATCGTAAAAGTTAAAGCCGTTCAAACTCCCTGTTTGGACGGCTTTAACTTATGGTAAGAATGGCTTTTCTCTTAGAAAAGACTACATCATTCTTATCGATTACTCTTACTCACTCGCCAAACGATTATTCCTGACACGGCAAAAAAACGTCAATAATTTTGGCTGTTCGGAATTATATGTTTACCTTTGCAGTCGAGTAAACGTAATTCGACAAAGGAGGACTAACAATGGAATTGCAGAAAGTGACGATGAACGGTGAACGACTGATTCCAAGTGATGCGCACATGGATGACATTAGTATCAGGCGTTCGGGCATAGCAAAGGTGTTATGGCGCAAACTGAACGTGGAGGTTCCTGCCAGTGAGGTAATTGTAAATGGCGTAAACATCTATAAAGGCTAAAAGGATGGGAACCATTACACGTAGATTTCAAGAAAAGGTCGACTGCATAGTGACGGGATGTTACGTCTACGCGCCAGTCGACCTTGCTTCATGTAAAAATATCAAGCGGGTAAAGGTACAGCGTTCGCTTTGGGATACAGGAGCTTCTGTTACGCTTATATCTGCAAGGGTCGCCAAAGTGTTAGGCCTTTCATCTATTGGCAAGTCGGGCGTTTCTGGCTATAACGATGGCGTTGATGTTAAAGACACATATTGTGTACATGTGGGCTTAGCGACCGGTGACATTGTTACGAATATCATGGCTATGGAATTCGAAAGCGATGAGTATGACGTTGTTATTGGCATGGATATCATTTGCAAGGGCGATTTTGCAGTTACCAATCAAAACGAAAGGACGACGTTTTCTTTCCGTATTCCGTCTGAGGAAGAAATCGTTTTTTGAAGGGCTGGTTTCACCTTAATCATTCAGGTTGCTATGTTTGCGTTGGCAAGCATAGCAACCTGAATTACTTTATGATTACAATCTATCTATATATCTATATCGGTCGGCCGTAGTTCACCTTCCACTCGAGCACTCCGCCCGACTGGCCTTGGCGCAGCTGGGCCACAATCTTCAGTTCCTGGGTGGTGACGGGGCGGAAGTCTACGCTGTTGTAGCAGTCCTTGCTGACGGTGTAGGGCGAGTGCTGCTCCACCTCGCGCCACTCTCCGGCGTCGTCCTTGTAATAGAGCGTCCACGACTCGGGGGTGCGGAAGTCGCCGTCGTAGTGGTCCAGGTCGAGCCAGTAGACCATGACGTTGCTCACCTCGTAGGGTCGGTCGAACTTATAGCTGATGCTCTCCTTCGTGCCGCGCTTCAGCCACCAGTAGTGGTAGGGCTTGCTGTTGTCGCTTGAGCGGCGCGGCTCCCACTGGTCGTTCACGCCTCCGGCCCAGCCGTCGGTGGGTGCGGTCTCGGGCGCGTCGTTCTGTATGGGTCCTCGGTTGCTGAAGGTCATGGCGCGGCTGGCGATGGTTTCCAGGGGCGTGGGGTGAGCGTATCGTGGAGAGCTGGCCACCCATACCTCCATCTGCTGCGAGCCGCGGTTGTTCCAGGTGGAGTAGGGGATGGCGCGGAAGGCGACGTCGGCTACCTCGCCGTCCCGGCGCAGCTCCTTGGCCTGTCCTTCGAGCACGACGACGCCGCCGAGCAGGTCGCGGTCGAAGTGTGAGGTTATCGCTGCCGAGTTGAGGATGTACTTGTTGAACACGGTGCTGTCCTTCTGGTCGTTGCCCTCCAGGCAGAAGACGATGGGGCCGCGCTCCAGTGCCACCTTTCCGCGCAGGTCTTCGGCATTGTCGTTGGCCACGATGCGGCGCACCTCCATGGGCAGGTCGAGCACCACCTCGTCGCCTTGCTTCCACGAGCGTGTGACGGTGATGTAGTCGCGGTTCTCGGGGTAAAGGGCCTGTTCGTTCACGCTGACGCTGTAGGGGCGGGCACGGTCGGCGTATGTGTAGAGGTTGTTGTTTGTGGGCGAGGTCTTCAGCCACGAGGGTACGCGCAGCTTCAGGGCGAATCGTCCGCCGCCCTTCTTGACCTTAATCTTCACCCGTCCGTCCCAGGGGTAGTCAGTCTCCTGCTCCAACTCCACCTTGCCTATCCTGGCCGTGCCCTGCACGTAGAGGTTCACATAGATGGCCGGGGTGTTGTCCCTTCCATTTCCTTTCACTCCCTTAGATAGCGCGTAGACATATCCCGGCACGGAGGCCACGAAGCGTGTGATGTTGCCCGGGCAGCAGGCACAGCCGAACCAGCGCTGCCGTCCGTGCTCGCCGTCGCTTTCCAGCGGGTTGTCGTAGAAGAAGTGGTCACCCGACAGCGACACGCCGCTCATCACGTTATTGTATAGTGCGCGCTCCACGATGTCCATATACTTCGACTCGCCCGTGTAGAGGAACATACGGTGGTTCCAGTAGACGTTGGCGATGGCTGCACACGTCTCGCAGTAGGCCGAGTGTGAGTTCAGCTCGTAGTTGGGTCCGAATCCTTCGCCCTGTGGCCTTGAGCCTATGCCGCCGGTGATGAAGAGCTTCTTCGACGACATGTTCTCCCAGATGCGCTGCAAGGCCTGTTGGTAGGCAGTGTCGCCGGTGAGTGCTGCCACGTCGGCCACGCCGCTGAAGAGGTAGCCGGCGCGCACGGCATGGCCCACAATCTCGTCTTGCTCAAGGATGGGCTTGTGGTCCTGCGAGTACATGCTCGGTGCGTGTCCGTCGGTGCAGCGTCCCGTCTCCTCGACGAAGTAGCGGGCCCCGTCCAGGTACTTCTTGTCGCCCGTCACCTTGTAGAGCTTGCAGAGGGCCATCTCGATGATGGGGTGGCCTCCGGGGCGGTGTATCTGTCCCTCGTTGGGTCCGAATGTGCGGCAGACGAGGTCGGCGTTCTTGATGGCCACGTCGAGGAAGTTGCGCTTGCCTGTAGCGCGGAAGTGTGCCACGGCGCTCTCGATGAGGTGGCCCGAGTTGTAGAGCTCGTGCGAGTTGATGCGCTCCCACTTCGACCGTCCCCACCAGCCCGAGAGCCGGTAGCATTTGTTCGTCA
>CAMPCG010000289.1 GCA_946644025.1 uncultured Prevotellaceae bacterium
TTCGCTACCGACGAGGGACCGAGGACACTGACGGCGCGGGAGGCGCTGGCTACCTCGCTCAATGAGTATGGCAAGCCGGTGATGCAGTATATGGCCGGGCTGTGCGGAATGGACGCTGAACAGTTGATTAAGGAACTGGAGGGGGAGGTGTTCTGGAATCCCCTGAATCAGGAGTGGGAGATTAAGGCGAAGTTCGTGAGCGGGAATGTCGTGGAGAAGATTGAGAGGATAGAGGCTGCGACACTGTCGCAGCATACGGGACAGGAGGACGGGAACACTGCCCGCTCATTAGAGGCCCTGCGGGCCGCTATCCCTACACCCATCCCCTTTGAGCAGCTGGACTTTAATCTGGGCGAGCGGTGGGTGGATGCCAGCATCTTTGAGCGGTTTGCCTCTGACTTCTTCTCGATGGAGGGGAGCAGGGTGACGATCAAGGTGAGATACCAGAAGGTGATTGATATGTATGCCGTGGCCTGTACGTCGTCGGCCAACGAGCGCATCAGGACGCGGTTCAGCGTGGGCAGCGAGTGCTCGAATACGCTGAACGGCATCGACCTGCTGACACACGCCCTGCATAACTCTACACCGAAGTTGATGAAGTATAAGCGCGACCAGCGGGGCGTGATACTCTGCAACGACGACGGCGACGAACTGAAGACCGAGGACACCGAGGCCGAGCAGTTGGCGAATGACAAGATAGAGGAGATTCGCCAGGGTTACATCGACTGGCTGCTGCGCCAGCCGAAGGATGTGCAGGACAAGATGGCGCGGGAGTATAACCGCCGCTATAACTGCATCGTTAAGCCGCAGTATGACGGCAGCCACCTGACGCTCTCGGACGTGGACTGGGACGGCGTGGAGCAGCGCTACGGGTTCAGGACTCCCTACCGCAGTCAGCTCGACGCTATCTGGATGCTCGTGATGCTGGGCGGCGGCATCGTGGATCATGAAGTAGGCGGTGGCAAGACGTTCATCATGTGTGCCGGTTGCCACGAGATGAAGCGCTTAGGCATGGTGCATAAGCCTATCATCATCGGCATGAAGGCCAACGTGGCCGCGATTGCTGAGATGTACCGCACGATGTACCCCAAGGATAAGTTGCTCTTCGCCACCGAGAAGGACTACTCGGCAGCGAACCGCGTGGAGTTCTTCAATAAGATGAAGAACAACAACTGGGACTGCATCATCATGAGCCACGACCAGTTCGGCAAGATTCCCCAGAGCGACGCTATCCAGGAGGAACAGCTCGACGACGAGCTGCAGCAACTGGAGGACGCGCTGCACGCCATGGAGAAAGCCGACGACGGCTATGAGGTGACGAAGAAGCAGCGGCGCGGTCTGGAGCAGAGGCAGCGCAACCTGGAGGCGAAGCTGGAGAGGTTGCAGTCGAAGATAAAGAAGCAGAAGGACGAGGTGGTGGACTTCGACATGATGGGTATCGACATGATATTCGTGGACGAGAGCCACGTGTTCAAGAACCTCGGCTTCTCTACCCGTCACGACCGCGTGGCCGGCATCGGCAATACCGACGGCTCTAACCGCGCCTTCAATCTGCTGATGGCCATCCGCACGATACAGAAGAAGACGCACAAAGACCTCGGCGCGGTGTTCCTCTCAGGTACGACGGTGACGAACTCGCTGACCGAACTCTATGCCCTGTTCCGCTATCTCAGGCCAAAGGCATTGGAGCGTCAGGGCATCACCTGTTTCGACGCTTGGGCGGCGCTCTACACCCGCAAGTCGTCGGAGTGGGAGTTTGGCGTGACGAACAACATCCAGTTGAAAGAGCGCTTCCGCTACTTCATCAAGGTGCCTGAGTTGGCCATGTTCTACAACGAGATAACCGACTACCGCACCGCTGCCGACGTCGGGCTGGATCGCCCGGCGATGAACCGCATCCTGCTGAAACTGCAGCCCACGCCAGACCAGGAGGAGTACATCAAGGTGCTCATGGAGTTTGCCAAGACGGGCAACTTCGCCCTGATTGGCAAGGTGGTGAACGAGAAGCAGGAGAAAGCGAAGATGCTCTACGCAACAGACCTGGCCCGCAAGATGTCGCTCGACATGCGGGAGATAGACCCGCAGTACGGCGACCACCCCGGCAACAAGGCCACGCAGTGCGCCGTGCTCTGCAAGCGCTACTACGACGCCTTCAACCCCGTGAAGGGTGTGCAACTGGTATTCTGCGACCTGTCTGCATGGAAGGGCAAGCAGGAATGGTCAGTCTATGGCGAGATTAAGAAGAAGCTGGTGGATATGGGCGTGCCCCCCGAGGAGGTGCGCTTCATCCAAGAGGCCAGCAGCGACAAGGTGAAGCAGCAGATGATAGCCCTGGCGAATGAGGGCAAGATCCGCGTGCTGTTCGGCTCGACGCAGACGCTTGGAACGGGTGTGAATGTGCAGGACCGCATCGTCTGCATCCACGAACTTGATACCCCCTGGCGACCTTCCGACATGGAGCAGCGAGAGGGTAGGGGAGTGAGGAAAGGCAACTGGGTAGCCAAGAAGTACGCCGGCAATAAGGTGGACGTGATTATCTACGCCGTGGAGCGAAGCCTGGATGCCTACAAGTTCCACCTTCTGCACTGCAAGCAGGTGTTTATTAGTCAGCTGAAACGTGGTCAACTCTCCGTACGAACCCTCGACGAGGGCGATATGGACGAGAAGGGCGGCATGTCGTTCGCCGAGTACACCGCCGTGCTATCTGGCAACACCGACCTGCTCGAAAGGGCCAAGTTGGAGAAGAAGATTGCCGCCCTGGAGGCCGCGAAGAAACTCTTCTACCGTGAGCAGGCCAAGCAAGAACAGAAGCTGGCTGACCTGCAGCACGAGCAGCAGCGACTGGAGCGCGACATCCCCGACTGTCAGCAAGACCTCGACCGCTACAACCAAGCCAAGCAGCTCGACGAGTTCGGGCAGGTGGTCAACGCCCTGGAACTGAAGGGCTGCGAGGTGCCCGCCGACATGGTGATTGGCTCGCTCGACTGGGCGAAGCACGTAGGACTGCGGCTATTAGAGATAGACCGCGAGACCGACACTGGCGGTGATCTGCTGCCCATCGGTACTATCTACGGCTTCGAGGTGAGGATGCAGACGAAGGTGAAGCAATACATGGACGGCTCGGAGGAGCGATACAACGAGTACTTCGTGAAGGGGCGCAACATACAGTACCACCTGACGAAGGCCACGCTCGACCACCGCTCTGCCACCGCCGCCGTGTGCTATCCCTTAGACGTGCTCATCCACGAGTTGCCCGGATCGCTGAGCCAGTGGACGGAGCGCCTGGCCTACGTCAGGAAGACCATTCAAGAGATGCAGTTGCTCGTCCACGAGGAGTGGGGCAAGGACGACGAGCTCGCCGCAGTGAAGCAGCAACTGGCCGACCTCGACAAGCGCATCAAGGCCAACCTCGACGCCACCGACCAGCAGCAGACGCAGGCCCGGCAGGACGACGACCACCTACCCGTGCGCTTCGAGAAGGAGGGCCGCTATCACCGCGCCGTCTGGCAGCGCGAGGTGTTCAGCCTGGTTAGCGCCGAGGAGATGCGCAAGATCATCAACGGCATGCGGGGCTACGGCTACCTGACCGACAGCGAGTGGCGCGGTGGCGAGCGCGTACCCCTCGACGAGTGGACCGCCGAGTTCTACAGTTCGAAGCAGTGCGCCGACTTCATCGAAACCATCGAGCAGATGCAGAAGGAACGACAGGCGGAGAAGGAGGCGGCGTAAACACCCCGATTTCGTGAAGTATACTTCCCGCGAGCGGAAAGTATACTTGCCGCACGGCAGAAGTATACTTCACGATTTTGCCCTTTATAACGAACACGAATTAAGACTAATTAAACGAATAAACAACTATGGCAAAGTATTACACAAAGCAGACCCTTCAGACGAAGGTGAAACAACTGGAGGAAGCAACGGGATTCCCGTTAGAACTTATTTCCTGTAACGGCGAATACGCCATTCAGTTCGAGGACGGTCCCGACTTTGGTTGGGCAGGCTACTATCACACCGTCAAAGAGCTTATCATCTATGCCGACGGATTCTTAGCCGGCGTGAAATTCAACGAACATTAAAACAACATTACGACTATGCAACAGGAAAATTTCAACAAAATGGTGGCAGACTTCTTCGAGGCACTGCGCAAGAAGACGCTGCTGGTTATCATCGACACGGCATCG
>CAMPCG010000290.1 GCA_946644025.1 uncultured Prevotellaceae bacterium
GGATTCTGGAAGAAGGACTTCGACGTGGCCGATGCCGCCATTGGCGGTGTGTTCCGCATGCAGGGACCCAAGCCAAGCCACTTCGACGGTGAAGCCCGCGTGAAGCTCCGTCTCTTCGACGGACTGGTGAACGTCAACCGTAAGTTCTCGTTCTCGTGTGGTAAGAGCTGCGACCTCTTCTACGGCAATGCGCTCGACAACTTCGAGCTGTTCGGCGACCTCTCCATCGGCTATTCCGACAAGGAGTTAGGCTGGAAGGAGTCCAACGCCATAGCGCCCAAGCTGCTGCAGCGTCCATACCTCTACACGCAGGCTCCGCTTGAGCAGCCGTTCCGCGTGGTAGACCAGACGGAGCTGGCCCGCATGCGAAAGAACTACGACGGCGACGCCAGCGACCTGGAGGCCCAGGCCAGCCGCACCTTCTACTTCCGCTCGGGAGCCATGAAGTCGGTGACCATCTACGAGTACACCAGCGAGCCCAAGTCGAGCTATGCCCTCAATAATCCCAACTACAAGCGCACGTTCTACATCAAGTCGAGCGACGGCACCAACAACCTGCTCGACATCACCCAGCTGAACGCCAACCGCTGGTACAAGATGGAGGTGACGGGCTATGCCAAGGAGATACAGAACGGCAAGGAGGTGGACCCCGTAAACTACGACGAGCAGAAGAAGAAGTACGTCAACAAGGCTTGGTCGCAGACCAAGACCTACTACTTCCGCACGACGGGCACGCAGGCTATTGAGGACTGCCCGGTGCTTGACGACTACGTGGCCATTGCCTATCCGTCGAAGTTCAACCAGCTGCAGTACAGCGACAAATATGTCTACGTCCACGAGCACGACCTGAAGTACCCGACCATCGCCCTGACTACCAACCTGAAGAACACGTCGTTCAAGAAGGGCAACCTCTATTGGCGACTCTATCAGGGCAGCAAGCTCATCTGCACGCGCAAGAACAAGTGGGTGACCACCAGCAACACGTGCAACATGGCGCCCGAGTCGGCCATCACGGGCTACAAGCTCAACAGTGGCTACTACCTCAAGCTGGAGTACGAGACATCGAAGACCGTCAGCGGCAAGGTGACGACGACGACCACCACGCTCATGAACCTCGGTGTGTATCCACGCAGTACCAACTGGAAGACGGGCAACAACGGATACTCGCTGGAGTACGAGAAGCCCTTCGTGGGTGCCCGCATCAACAGCGTCACCTTCGCCAACACGCCATCGAAGATCAACGACTACGAGATGTCGCGCGACAACAAGAAGATCAGTGGCTACGAGTATCGCCGCTACGACCCGTACCTGCACATCGGCTATCTGGCCAACTACGCCTTCTTCGGCGGATGGGAGTTTGATGCCGACCGTATTGCACTTGACGTCACCACGGCTCAGTCGCTCATCTATACCGACAAGGGCGGTGTCTACGAGGGCAAGCTTGGTTCCGCTCAGGACTCGTACAACTGCTACAATGACTACAATAAGATCAAGGCACTCTCTATCTACGACCGTGCCCAGTGGTCCAAGACGACGGAGTACCCGCTGCCTCAGATAGACGACGGAAAATACAACTACTCACTCCCTGGCCTGCAGCGGGCCAACAGCTATGTGCCGAGCAGCGACAACTACAAGCGTGTCAAGCCCTACATCGTCGACATGTACCGGCCTTACTACCTGGCATGGAAGATCGACAACCAGATCCTGAGCTACATGAAGCAGATGGACAAGATAGATGCCAGCAACTCCAACTTCACCAAGCGGGCCAATGCACTGACCGACTGGTACAACAAGCGCACAGGCACCTACTGTACGGCAACCTACAACAATGCCTCCATCATGATTCCGGCCTACCAGTTCCCCATCGTCTACGGCAGCACATTCGACAACAAGGGCTCGCAGAAGAAAGTGACCGCCTGGGGTACGCTGAAGGGCTACTCGTCGGCCGCCAAGAAGAACAGCAACGCCCGCGGACACGAGGGCAACTCGGAGTGGGTGTTCAGCGACCTGGCGGGTTCGGAGAACATAAGCGGCGGCTATGTCGACAAGAAGAACAAGCACAAACGCACCAACTTCCAGGACGACACTACCGACTTGAAGCGCATGACGAAGGCCAACTTCAGCGTCTACCGAGTAAACGCCTACGACTACAACAACTGTCAGTACACTGTCAACACGTCGCTCAGCGGTACCACCTGGTTCGAGAGCTTCGACGTCAGCTATCCGCTGACATACTATAACAAGTAGCCGCAGCGCAAGCCGTAGCAGTAAACAGAGAACATCTAATGACTTTAAAACACGATACAGAATGATGAAACCGAGCATCAACATATCCAAAATCCTGACCACTGTCGCCCTGGCCGCCGTCGCCATGACGGGTGCTGTATGCACCATGGCCATGACCGGCGGCAGTACAGGCAACTCAGCACTCCTGCCCGACGACGAGGACACGACATTCTTCATGCGCTACCTGCCGGGCGAGATACGCGACACGACGGCATTTAAAGAGGAGCTGCTCTCACAACAGGGCATCGACCTCACTGCAACGATCAGCCTGCTGACGCGCTGCTACGGCGACAGCGTGGTGCTCCGCTGGGCAGCCGACGACTACGTGACGTGGCGTCACCTGAACCGGCTGGGCGTCAGCATCGTTCGTCTGGACGAGCAGTCACTGCAGGAGGACACCCTCGTGCTGGGCCTGCGCCCCCTGTCGCTCGAGCAGCTGCGTGCCCGCTACGGCGACAACGACTCCGTGGCCAACATGGCGATGGGTGTGCTCTACGGCGAGGTCAGCGTCTCGGAGGATGTAAAGGAATCCGACCCCGAGGATATGGGCACGGCCTACCAGATGAGTCAGGACCAGCAGATGCAGTACGGCATGGTGCTGCTGGCCAGCGAGTGGCGCCAGGACGTAGCCCGCGACATGGCCATGCGTTTCTGCGACCGCACGGCGCGCAAGGGTCACACCTACACCTACCTCGTCTACCCCGCCATTGTCGACACCACGGGTCGCATGCCCATCCGTAGCGGCATCAGCGAGGGAGTGGAGAACGTGCGCTACAAGCCACAGCCCTTCAACGTCGAGCTGGCCGACTCGGTGAGCTATCCCGACGCCGTGTTCCTCACCTGGGCCGACCGTGGCTTCTCTTCCTACGAGATAGAACGCCGCCAGGGCAGCGGCCGCTGGGAACGCGTGAACGAGCACCCCTACATCATCATGAATGCCGTGCGCGATGCCGACTGCTTCTATAGCGACAACGTTGGCCAGCCCGGCAGCTACGAGTACCGCGTCTTCGCCCACGATCCCTTCGGCGACCTCACCGAGCCGTCACCCGTACACAGCGTCAAGGTGCGCGACATGATAGCCCCCAGGGCTCCCCGCCTCACGTGGATTGACATCCAGCGCCGCGACGAAAACGCCCCCGGCAAGCAGGTGTTTGCTGAGATTCACTTCGTGAAAGACACCCTCGAGGCCGACTTCGCCGGCTGCGTGCCCATGTACTACCACGAGCGCATCACCGAAGGCAAGTGGAAACCACTGGTTGACAAGCCGCTGGCACCTACCGACACCATGGTGACGGTCGACGTGACAAACCTTGTGACCGGACAACTGGTCATGGCCGCCTACGACACGGCTCAGAACGTGAGCTACTCCATACCGCAGCTGATACGTGTCACCGACATGTCGCCGCCACCTGCTCCGCAGAATGTTACGGCCAACGTCAGGCTGGTTGAGAACGACACCATCGGCCAGCCTCCCCTGGGCTTGATTACCCTCACATGGAAGCCCATCGACAGCGAGGACATCGACTACTACGAGATTGTGTTTGCCAACGACTCCACCCACGAGTTCATGACCCAGAAGGGCGGCATCGTCAACGACACCATGTTTACCGACACCGTAGCCGTGGACGTCAACCAGAAATACATTTACTACAAGGTACGCGCGGTAGACTACTCCACAAACATCGGCGACTTCTCCGACATGCTGCAGGTGATACGTCCCTCGGCCATACCTCCCACGGTGGCCCACCTCGACTCCAGCTATGTCGACGGCCGTGGCGTCTACATGCGGTGGGTAGCCGGCAACGACGAGCAGATGGCCTACCATAACGTCTATCGACGGCTGATACACAGC
>CAMPCG010000291.1 GCA_946644025.1 uncultured Prevotellaceae bacterium
TGATGAAGCGCCAGGGGCGCTACTACTTCATGTGGAGCGAAGGAGGGTGGGGCGGCCCCGACTATTGTGTGGCTTACGCCATCAGCGACTCGCCCTTCGGACCCTTCCGCCGCATTGGCAAGATTCTCGAGCAAGACCCCGCGGTGGCCACTGGTGCCGGACATCACTCGGTCATCAAGGGTCCTGGGGCCGACGAGTACTACATCGTCTACCACCGCCGTCCGCTGGGCGACACGGGGCGCGACCACCGCGTCACCTGCATCGACCGCCTGGAGTTCGACGCCCAGGGCTTCATCAAGCCCGTCAAGATGACGTTTGAGGGAGTAGAGGGAGTAGAGGGAGTAAGGAGTAAAGGGAGTAAGGAGTAAAGGAGTAAAGTAGTAAAGGAGTAAAGTAGTAAGTAATAAATAGATAAGTAATGATGAAACTGAAAGTAATGGCTATTGCAGGAATGATTGCAATGAGTGCTCAGGCACAAGAGAAACGGGCTTACATGGTAGCCGACGCGCACCTCGACACGCAGTGGAACTGGGATGTGCAGGCTACCATCAAGGACCACATCTGGAACACCATGCAGCAGAACTTCAGGTTGCTGCGGCAGTATCCCGACTACATCTTCAACTTCGAGGGCGGCATCAAGTACAGCTGGATGAAGGAGTACTACCCCGCCCAGTACGAAGAACTGAAACGATGGGTCGACAGCGGGCGCTGGCATCTGGCGGGCAGCAGCTGGGATGCCTGCGAAACCATCGTCTGCTCGCCAGAGTCGTGGCTGCGCAACATCCTGCTCGGACAGACGTTCTACCGACAGGAGTTTGGCCGCGAGGGCACCGACGTGTTCCTGCCCGACTGTTTCGGGTTCCCCTATACCATGCCCACGCTGGCCGCCCACTGCGGGTTGATTGGCTTCTCGTCGCAGAAGCTGGTGTGGCGCGCCAAGCCGTTCTACGACGGCAACAAGCGCTATCCCTACAGCGTCGGACTCTGGAAGGGCATCGACGGCAGTCAGATATTCATGGCTCACGGCTTCGGCTACGGGCAGCGCTACGACGGCAGCGACCTCTCGCGTAACCCTCAGCTGCTGAAGGAGGTCGACGAGAGCCCGCTGGGCATCGCCTACCGCTACTACGGCACGGGCGACATCGGCGGCTCGCCCACCATCGCCTCCGTGCAGTCGCTCGAGAAAGGCATCAAGGGCGACGGCCCCGTCAAGATCATCAGTGCCACCAGCGACCAGCTGTACAAGGACTTAGCCAGCAAAACCATAGAAGCCTCCTCGGGGGGCGTAGAGGGGGCTGCGGCGGCTCTCCCCGTCTTCGACGGCGAGCTGACGATGGACTTGCACGGCAACGCCTGCTACACCTCGCAGGCAGCCATGAAGCTCTACAACCGACAGAACGAGCACCTTGGCGACGCTGCTGAGCGTGCGGCTGTCTTGGCCGACTGGGCAGGGGCCTGCCGCTATCCTGCTGAGCTGATGACCGAGGCGTGGCGCCGCGTCATCTGGCACCAGTTCCACGACGACGTGACGGGCACCAGCATTCCCCGCGCCTACGAGTTCTCGTGGAACGACGAGCTGCTCTGCCTGAAGCAGTTTGCCGACGTGCTGACGACGAGTGTCGGCGGCGTTGCCCGCCAGATGGACACCAACGTCAGCGGTACGCCCGTCGTGGTGTATAATAATGAGGCATTCCCCGTCAATAGCATCGTGAAGCTACAGTGGGACGGTGGCGACTGCGTCGTGACCGATGCCGACGGCCGGCGGGTGAAGGCGCAGCGCTGCGGCTCCGAGCTGCTCTTCGAGGCTCAGGTGCCCGCCTCCGGCTTCGCCGTCTACAGTGTAAAGACCGGCAAAGCTAAAGTCTCTCAGCATTCCTCCCTCCTCCCTCCTCCTTCCTCCTTCCTCCCTTCTTCCTCCTCCTTCCTCCCACATCTTTCTTCTATAGAAAACTCCCGCTACAGCATCCGCGTCGATGCCAACGGCGACATCGAGTCGCTCGTCGACAAGCAGGCGCAGCGCGAGCTCGTTGCCGACGGGCAGCGCATCCGCCTGGTGTACTTCGACGACTGTCGGTCGGAGGCATGGCCCGCCTGGGAGATTCACAAGCGCACGCTCGATAAGGCGCCGCTGCCCATTCACGATGACGTCAGCATCTCTCTGACCGAGGACGGCCCGCTGCGCAAGACGCTCTGCATCAGCAAGAAGCTGGGCGATACCACCATACGCCAGCTGCTGCACCTCTACGAGGGCTCACTCGCCGACCGCATCGACTTTGAGACCGTCGTCGACTGGAAGGCCGAGAACGCCCTGCTGAAGGCTGAGTTCCCGCTGAGCGTGGCCAACGAGGAGGCTACCTACGACATCGGCCTTGGCTGCGTGAAGCGTGGCAATAACCGCGACAATCAGTACGAGGTCTACTCGCACGAGTGGACCGACCTGACCGACCGCAGCGACAGCTATGGCGTCACCATTCTCAACGACAGCCGCTACGGCTGGGACAAGCCCGACGATCATACGCTGCGCCTGTCGCTGCTCTATGCGCCGAAGCCCGCCGGTGGCTATGCCTACCAGGCTCATCAGGACAAGGGACACCACGTGCTGACCTATAGCCTCGTGGGGCATCAGGGGGCTCTCAACATGGTCGACGTCACCCGACAGTCGACGGTGCTCAACAGCCCTCTGCGCGCCTTCGTGGCACCGAAGCACAAGGGCACGCTGGGGCGCCGCTTCTCGTTCGTCAGCAGCAGCAACGACAATGTGCTCATCCGCGCCCTGAAGCGTGCTGAGGTCAGCGACGAGTACGTGGTGCGTGTCTACGAGTTCAGCGGCAAGGCTACGCAGACGGCCAACCTGACGTTCGCCGCACCCATCGTCAGCGCCGTGGAGGCCGACGGTACGGAGAAGACGCTTGCCGACGCCGACTTCAGCGGCTGCGACCTGAAGGTCAGCATCAAGCCCTTCAGCGTGAAGACGTTCAAGGTGAAGCTTCGCAAGAGTGACGCTCAGACGGTGGACATGCTGCCGCTACACCTTAATTATAATAAGAAGTGTACGACGTTCAACGAGTTCCGCTCGGAAGCCGACTTCGAGGGCGGCTACAGCTATGCGGCCGAGCTGTTCCCCGACGGCGAGCTGACCTACGGCGGCATACGCTTCCAGGTGGGGCCGAAGGACGTAGAGAACGGCCTGACCTGTCAGGGCGACACGCTGCTGCTGCCCGCCGGTAGCTCCTACAGCCATCTCTATCTGCTTGCCGCCAGCAGCGAGGGCGACCGCACGGCAACGTTCCGTGTGGGCAAGAGCAGCCAGGTGGTCGAGGTGCCCTTCTATGCCGGGTTCGTCGGCCAGTGGGGCCACGACGGGCAGTCGCGCGGCTACCTGAAGCAGCCGTCGGTGGCCTTCGTGGGCACTCACCGTCACTCGGCCGCTCAGGACGAGCCTTACGAGTTCACCTATATGTTCATGCTGCGCCTCGACATACCGAAGGGGGCCACCCAGGTGGTGCTGCCCAACGATGAGCACGTGGTGCTCTTTGCGGCCACTCTGGCCAACGACGACGACCGCGTGGAGGCCGCCACTAAGCTCTTCGAGACGTCGAACGTCGACGACCGTTCGTACCTGACGACCGAGGGCAGCGACCGCCCCGGTACGCCAAGCCTGCTGAAGGAGGCCAAGGTGCTCAGCTATTCGGGTTATGTGAACAACGACGAGCGCCCCGAACTGCTCACCGACGGCAACCTGAACACCAAGTGGTGCGACGCGCAGCCGGCGCCCAATTTCGTCACCTTCGACCTGGGCAGCGTGAAGCCCGTCAGCCAGTGGCAGCTGGTCAATGCCGGCAGTGAGATGGCGGCCTACATCACCCGTACCTGTCTGCTGCAGGGACGCATCAACGAGCACGAGGAGTGGCAGACGCTCGACTTGGTCGACGGCAACCGCAGCAACGAGTTCACCCGCAAGTTTACGCCCGTGTCGGTGCGCTACGTCCGTCTCTTTGTCGTCGGGCCCACCCAGGACACCAACTTCGGCGCCACCCGCATCTACGAATTCAACCTCTGGTAAAATAATGAACTGTAAACTATGAACTATGAACTGAAAACTCTCTTCGTCGCGCTCTGCTGCTGGCTCTGC
>CAMPCG010000292.1 GCA_946644025.1 uncultured Prevotellaceae bacterium
CCCCTGAACGGCAAAACTATAGTAGCCCCCTCGGGGGCCGAAGGGGGGGCTTCCTCCCGCGCCATCGTCCTCTTCAACAGCTCCACGTCGGTTGTCGCCGACCAGAAATTTCTGGAGACCATTGCCGCCAACAATTTCTTCCCCAGTCCCTCGGTCTTCGTCTACACGCTGCCCAACATTGTGACGGGCGAGATAGCCATGCGCAACGGCTACCACGGCGAGACTTCCTTCTACATACTGACCCACCGCAATGAGGAGCTGATGCAGCAAATCATAAAGGCCACTTTCCAGGACAGTAACCTGAAAAGCATGGTGACCGGCTGGTTGGACTATTACAGTGAAGACGACTACGTGGCCGACCTCATGCTCCTCTCCTAAGAGAACACCTCGCGCACAATCTGACAGACATTATCCGTCTTAGCCATCGTATAATAATGTATGGCGGGAGCTCCGTGTTCCAATAATTCGCGGCTCTGCTTCACGCACCATTCTATGCCCGCGCGGTAAGCCTCGTCGGCTGTCTGCGCCTTTTGCATCATGGCCACCAGCGGCTGGGGAATATCGATGCTGAAGGAGCGTGGCAGCAGGTCAATCTGCCGTTTAGCCGACATGGGTTTCAGTCCGGGAATGATGGGCACGTCTATACCCGCCGCACGGCAACGGTCGACGAAGCGGAAGTAGCGCTCGTTATCGAAGAACATCTGCGTGACAACATAGTCGGCGCCGGCATCGACCTTGCGCTTCAGGTGCTCAATGTCGGTGTCCAGGTTGGCGGCCTCGTAGTGCTTCTCGGGATAGGCAGCGACGCCCACGCAGAAGTCCGTGGGCAGTCCGTTCTTCACCGTGGGGTCCAGGTACTGGCCGCGGTTCAGGTTGCGAATCATCGTCACCAACTCGTCGCTATGGCTGAAGCCGTCCTTCTCGGCTATGAAGAACCGCTGACCGGGAATGGCATCGCCGCGCAGGGCCACCACGTTGCGTATGCCCAGGAAGTGAAGGTCGAGCAGCTCGCTTTCCACCTTCGAGCATGAGGCACCGCCGCAGATGACGTGGGGCACAATCTGCAGCTCAGGATACCGGCGCATGATGGCCGCCACGATGGCCACAGTGCCGGGCCGCTTGGCCAGCGTCATCTTCGTGTAGGTGCCGTCGCCGTTGGCCACGTACTCCACCTCGTCGCGGTGGCAGGTGACGTTGATGAACGGAGGGTGGAACTCCATCAGCGGGTCGATACTGTCGTAGAGGCGGCTTACGTCGCTGCCCTTCAAGGGCGGCACCAGTTCAAAAGAGGCGAAAGGCTTTGCAGAACCTTTCAGAATGTCGATAACTTTGCTCATCGGTCTATTTTTGCCTGTTCAATGTTCAGTGGTCAGTGGCCAATTATGATTAGGGCGATTCATGGCCATCAGGGGCCAGCTTCGAGTGCAAAGTTACGAAAAGTCGAGAGCAAAACAAAAGAATTTATTCTTTTTTTTGCCGAGACGGAGTAACTTCGCCGTCGAGACGGCAAAGTTACGAATAATTAAATATACACGGCGAGCACGCGCCGCTGTTTAACATAATTTAGCGGCCGGAAGCTGTCGCAGACCGCGCACAAATGATAAAATAACTCAAATATTCTCTCGTTTCCGAAAAAAGCACTAACTTTGCACTTTAAACATAGAAACCCATATATCTTACCTAATATGAAACTGCTGAAATGGGGATTCATAGGCTGTGGTGAGGTCTGCGAGAAGAAGAGCGGCCCCGCCTTCGCCATGGTGCCGGGGTCTGAGGTGGTGGCCGTCATGAGCCGCACCAAGGAGCGGGCCAAGTCGTATGCCAGCCGCCACGGCGTGGCACGGTGGTACACCGATGCCCAGGAGCTCATCAATGACCCCGAGGTGAACGCCGTCTACGTAGCCACGCCGCCCGCCAGCCATGCCACCTACGCCATCATGGCCATGCGTGCCGGGAAGCCTGTCTATGTAGAGAAGCCGCTGGAGTCGAACTACGAAGACTGTGCCCGCGTGAACCGCGTGTCGGAGCAAACGGGTGTGCCCTGCTTCGTGGCCTACTACCGTCGTTACCTGCCCTATTTCCTCAGGGTGAAGGAGATTGTGGAACAAGGCACCATAGGCCGTGTTCAGAACGTGCAGATACGCTTTGCCTGGCCCCCGCGCGAGCTGGACTACAGCAAGCCCGAGTCGCTGCCCTGGCGACTGCAGCCCGACATTGCCGGCGGCGGCTACTTCTACGACCTTGCACCCCACCAGTTCGACCTGCTGCAGTGGATGTTCGGCGTGATACTCGAAGCCCGCGGTATCTGTGCCAACCGAGGCGGACTCTACCAGACGGAGGACACGGTGAGTGCCGTCTTCCAGTTTGAGAACGGACTGGTGGGCAGCGGCTCCTGGTGCTTCGTCGCCCACGAGAGCGCCCGCGTGGACCGCATACTCATCGTCGGCAACGAGGGGTCGCTCAGCTTCTCCGTGTTCAACTACGCCCCCATAGAGCTGCACACCAGCAAGGGCACACAGACCATCAGCGTCGAGAACCCCGCCTACGTGCAGTTCCCCCTCATCAAGAATGTCTGCGAACACCTGCAGGGCCTCGCCGTATGCACCTGCACCAGCGTCTCGGCCACACCCGTGAACTGGGTGCTGGACCGCATATTAGGAAAATATTGACCGTGAAATTAGTTCTAATCAAATATACCCTTCGACCGCTACTCCGCGTCCTTTTGTTGGCACTCTGCGGCGTGCTGCCGGCTGTCGCCCAGGAGCCGAGGGAGACCCACCTCCCAGCCCCTCCCTGTGAGGGAGGGGAGTGGATAGACTATCCGCAGAAATTTAGCTATGAGAGTAACTACTCCCCTCCCTCACAGGGAGGGGCTGGGGGGAGGGTCTCCCTTCCTGACACTGCCACGGTGGAGGAACAGCCTCGCAAGCTGGGCTACGTGCGGCGCACCGTCAGAGAGTTCGACCGTCTGGACAACAACTACATCGAACCCCAGCACTACATCTTCACCGTCATGCTGCAGGGCACCTACGCCTACGACCACTACAGACTGAGCACCGTGGGCAGCGAGCGCCAGAAAATTTCGTTCGCCCCCGACATGACACTGCGTCTGGGGCCCTACTTCGGGTGGAAATGGTTCTTTGCCGGCTACACCTTCGAACTGGCCCACATCAATTTCAGCAAGGTAAAACAAGAGTTTGACGTGAGCATCTACAGCTCGCAGATAGGCATCGACCTCTTCTACCGCCGCACGGGCAGCGAGTACAAGCTGCGCGAGGCCGACTTCGGACGCAACATCGATGCCAGCGCCCTCGACGACGTCTCCTTCGACGGGTTGAAGGCCGGCATCACCGGCTTCAACGTCTACTACATCTTCAACCACGGACGCTTCTCATACCCAGCAGCTTTCGCCCAGAGCACCATACAGAAAATCAGCTGTGGCTCGTGGATGGCCGGTATGGGATATACGCGCAACTCGGTAGAGCTCGATCACGAACGCCTGCAGAGCGTCATCGACGAGCGGCTGGGACAGGGCACGGTGAAGCTCGACAGCGGACTCATGTTCAACAGCGCCAAGTACCACGACCTGAACCTCTCCGCCGGCTATGCCTATAACTGGGTGTTTGCCAAGAACTGGCTGCTGGGCACCTGCCTGCAGGCGGCACTGGCCTACAAATACAGCTCGGGAAACGTCATCGGCGGACTCAAGAACTTCTCCTTCCGCGACGTCAACATCGACGGCATCCTGCGTGTCGGGCTCGTTTACAACTGTATGCGCTGGTATGCCGGGTCGAGCCTCATCCTCCACTCCAACAGCTACCGCAAGCCCCGATTCTCCACCAACAACACCTTCGGCTCGTGGAACATCTACGTGGGCTACAACTTCCACCTGAAGAAGAAGTACCGCAAAAAAGCAGAACAACAGTAAAGAGTGTCGTCCTGCTTCAATTATCAACAATCAGCAAAGCTCAAGGCTACGCCGGAGTCGTCGTGTCTTCTTTCTGCCACCGCTCTATCTCGCACTGGTGGGCCTTTGTCTGCTTGTCATAGCTGATGCCGACAAGGAGTATGTCGCCCGTGTACTCGGCCACCTTCGCCGGATAGTTCTTGGCTTTTATCTGGC
>CAMPCG010000293.1 GCA_946644025.1 uncultured Prevotellaceae bacterium
AAATCCCTTGACCAGGAATGGTTGTGCGGGTTCGAGTCCCGCTCGCGGCACTTGCAGTTTGAGCCGTCCGGCCCCACGGGGTTGGACGGCTCAAGTGTTATGGCGCAGGAACGCCGTCGCGGTTTCCACTTTTTCGGGGAATAACGGTCAAGGGTCGACGGGCTGTTCTTTCACCTTTATTATTTTTAGGGAAAAATCCTTTGGCGAATGGAGAATAATACTTATCTTTGCAGCGCAAGTAGGAGGCGACGTGTCCCACGTCGCAATCCGGCAGATTGTTATGACGTGAGACACGTCGTCTCCTACTGCAAAGCGGTGTAATAGCTATTAGTTATAAGAAGCGTAATGTGGTGCGTATGAACAGAATAGTAATGTGTTTCCTCGCTCTGCTGGCGGCCCTGGCGGCCCTGGCGCAGCACGCCGTGGTCAGCGGCACCGTCAGCGACGCCACGACGGGACAGGCCGTGGCCGGAGCCAGCGTCAGCGCAGGACGGCTGTCGGTGGTGACCAACGCCGACGGATTCTTCACCCTAAAGACTGACGGCACGGCGCCCTCGCTCACCGTCTCCCACGTGGGCTACCAGCCGCAGACGCTGTCCATCGGCACCCCAGACAGCCAGGCCGGCGACAAGGTGCGGCCCCTGCGCGTATGGCTGAAGCCCGCCACCATACAGCTCAGCGAGGTGCTGGTGATGAGCGACAACGCCCGCGAGCTCATGCTCAAAGCCATCGGCCGCATACCCCGCAACTACAGCCAGAGGGCCGAGCTCTTCAGGTGCTTCTACCGCGAGACGGCCATGAAGCGCCAGCACTACATCTGTGTGGCCGAGGGCGTCGTAGACATGTACAAGACGGGCTACCAGCACGACACCCGCCGCGACCGCGTGGCCATCAGCAAGGGCCGGCGCCTGCTGAGCCCCAAGAAGAGCGACACCCTCAGCGTGAAGGTGCTGGGCGGACCCGTGGCGCCCGTGGTGCTCGACGTGGTGAAGAACACCGGCTTCCTGCTCAACGCGGAAGAGCTGGACTGCTACGACCTGAAGCTAGAGGTGCCCACGAGCATCGGCGGACGCAGCCAGTGGGTGGTGAGCATAGCACCGCGCCGCACGATGGAGTACGCCCTCTACTACGGACGCTTCTACATCGACCAGCAGACGCTGGCCTTCACCCGCGCCGAGCTGTCGCTCGACATGAGCAACCGCGAGAAGGCCACACGGCTGATGCTCGTCAGGAAACCTGCCGGCGTGCGCTTCAAGCCAAAGGAACTGTCGCTGCTCGTAGACTACAGCCTGGACGACGACGGGCTGACACGCATCAGCTACGTGCGCGCCACCTTCCGTTTCAACTGCGACTGGAAGCGCCGCATCTTCGCCACATCGTTCACCGCCTACTGCGAAATGGTCGTCACCGACAAGCCTGGCCCCAACCCTTCCCCCGAAGGGATTGGGGGTGAGGCCGAGCCACAACCCATCAGCGGGCGCGACTCCTTCGACCAGCACGACGCCTTCTTCGACAAGGTGGACTACTTCCGCGACCCCGCCTTCTGGCAGGACTACAACATCATCGAGCCCACCGAGTCGCTCGACAAGGCTGTCAACCGTCTCCTCAAGAAATACTAAAACACACTTTATCATGACTCTCAAGCAACTTCCCCTCCTCCTTTCCTTCTGGACCGCCGCCAACATTCCCGGCACGTCAGCTCCGGGTCCCACGGCCACCATTCCCGGAGCGTCAGCTCCGGGTCTCGTCATCACCGACTTCGGAGCCGTCAGCGACACGACCGTGCTCAGCACCGAGGCCATCCAGCGCGCCATCGACACCTGCTCTGAAAGGGGCGGCGGCCGCGTGGTAGTGCCTCCTGGCATGTACAAGACGGGCACGCTGGTGCTGCGCAGCCACGTAGACCTGCACCTGGAGAAGGGGGCCACCCTCTACGGCAGCACTCGGCTGGCCGACTACCGGCCCATGCGCACCGACTACGTCTCGCTGCGCACATGGGGCGAGACCGTGCAGCTCATCTTTGCCGACGGCGTGGAGGACGTGAGCATCAGCGGACACGGCACCATCGACGGCCGCGGCGCAGCCTTCAAGAAACTGTCGTGGAACGACGAGGGCATTACCCGCCCGCACCTGCTGCGATTCGTACAGAGCCGCGACATCACCGTCGAGGACGTGACGCTGCGCAACTCGGGCTGCTGGATGCAGCACTACCTGGCCTGCGACCGGGTGAAGATTGACGGCATCAAGGTGTTCAACCGCAACAACTACAACAACGACGCCCTCGACCTTGACGGCTGCCACGATGTCGTCGTCGGCAACATGATGGCCGACAGCGACGACGACGCCATCACGCTCAAGTCCACGTCGCCAAGGCTCTGCGAGAACATCGTCATTCACGACTGCATCGTCAGCAGCCACTGCAACGCCATCAAGCTCGGCACGGAGACTAACGGCGGCTTCCGCAACATCAACATCTCGAACTGCATCGTCAAGCCGTCGGAAGACCAGACGACGCAGTTCTTCGGCGACTCGCTCGGGCGCGGCACGTCGGCCATCTCGCTGGAGATTGTCGACGGCGGCGTGCTGGAGAACGTCCACGTGTCGAACATCGTGGTCGAGGGCACGGAGTCGCCCATTTTCATCCGGCTGGGCAACCGCGCCCGGGGCTACGCCAAGGATGTGCCGGTAGAGCGGGTGGGCACCATCAGCGGCGTCCATCTCTCGAACATCACGGTGAACAACGCCGGACGAACGGGCTGCAGCATCACCGGCCTGCCCGGACACCCCGTGGAGAACGTCTGGCTTTCAGACATCACCATCCGCCAGCAGGGCGGCTGCCAGCGCGTAGACATCCCCGCCGACGAGAAGGAGAAGGACTATCCCGAGGCCACCATGTGGGGCACGCTGCCCGCAAAGGGATTCTTCGTGCGCCATGCCCGCAACGTCAACTTCAACAACGTCACCGTCACCACCACCCTACCCGACCAGCGGCCCGACTACGTCAGGGTGGACGCGGAGTAAAGGCACGCCCCTTCACTCCCTACAAGCAAAGCTTGCGAAAGATTAATTATTGTCATGAAGGATAACAACAACACAGACATTCTGAACATTGTGCGGGCTCCCGTCAACGGGAAGCTGCCACCCCGCCGACGGCTGGAGAGCTGTCTGCAGCTGTCGGACCTGACGACGAAGATGGCCACGCACATCATCTGCCACGTCATCGTGGACCACGAGGCGCTGCTGGCCGACGAGCGGTTCTCCGTGGCC
Source organism: uncultured Prevotellaceae bacterium (assembly GCA_946644025.1). Next base: position 3,268 of record CAMPCG010000293.1, read on the forward strand.
AACGCCTTCCTGCAGCGGGTGACGTCGACCCATCTCTGCAACCACAAGCTGACCAGCGAGGGCATCGTCATGAGATACAAGGGCGAGGTCTTCCAGCTGCATGAAGAGTACAAGACGATGACGCTCACGCGCTCCGTCTATGAGCATCTGGTGATGTTCTACTTCCTCTTTGCCCACCCCAAGACCGACGAGGAGCGCAGCGTGGTGTGGAACTACTGGAAGATTAACAGCAAGAAGAACCTGATGGAGGCGCCCACGGCCTGCGCCGACGAGATACTGACAATAGAGACGCTGAGGAAGGAAATCTTCTCCACCCGCCTGGGCATGGAGTGCTACAAGAAGCTCGACGAATGGACGGCGCCCGACAAGCCCACGGTGAACGGCACCATCGCTTTCATGCACAGGCCCAACGGCATCGACGTGCGCCGTGTGTCCTACAATCAGGCCTGGCGATACCTCTTCGGCAAGAGCCAGACGGACATGGACCTGCTCTACCGCCACCTGAGCATACACAGCCACCCCATCTACGACGGACTGATGCAATACCAGGACCAGGGGCTGAAGGACGAGGGATTCGACGGCGTGCCTCTCTACCTCTCGGCCAGCTTCCTCGCCTATCTGTGCCGGCTGTTCCTGCGCCTTCTGCCTCAGGGCGACAAAATCTTCGACGGGGAGTTCACGGAGCAGGAACAGCAAGTATTCAAGGCGCTGTCGCGGGTGGTGAACTGACATACAGACCCTCCCAAGGGAGGGAGTTTTTGGGGGTGAGGAGTGAGAGGTGGGAGGAATGTTCTGCCGCAAGTCCTTCCTTAATTATTCATACACTATCCTCCGGAACCGCAAAGCGGTC
>CAMPCG010000294.1 GCA_946644025.1 uncultured Prevotellaceae bacterium
GCTTTTCAGGAATCTCGACGATTTCCACCAAGTCGGCAGCGGGATTAATGCCCACGCACTTCATGCCCGCAGCCTCATATTCATTCCTGTATTGGTTGTTGAACTCATAGCGGTGGCGATGCCGCTCCTTGATAATATTTGCTGCCGCCGTATATGCTTTCTTTGCCCTGCTGCCTTCCCGTAGTTCGCAGTCGTAGGCTCCCAGCCGCATCGTACCACCCATGTTCGTCACCGTCTTCTGCTCTTCCATCAGGTCGATGACGGGGTGCTTCGTGTCGGCCGACATCTCGCTGCTGTTGGCGTCCTGATAGCCGAGGACGTTGCGGGCGAACTCTATCACCATCATCTGCATGCCCAGGCAGATGCCGAAGGTGGGGACGTCGTGCGTGCGACAGTATTCGGCAGCAATAATCTTGCCTTCGATGCCCCGCTGACCGAAGCCCGGACAGATGATGACGCCCGCCATGCCCGTCAGCTGCTCTGCGACATTCTCCCTGCTGATGCCCTCGCTATTGACAAAGTGCAGCCGTGCCTTCACATTATTATATATACCCGCCAGGTTCAGGCTCTCGCGGATGCTCTTGTAGGCATCCTGCAGGTCGTACTTGCCCACCAGCGCGATGTGTACTTCGCGGGTGGCCTTGCGCTGCATGTCCAGAAATGCGTGCCAGGATGCCATGCCAACCACGGCCCCCGAGGCCCCCCCTACGGCCCCCGAGGGGGCTTCTATAGTTTTGCGGTTCTGGGAAGATACTATCGTGTCCCCCTCGGGGGACGAAAGGGGGGCCTTGTCCTCGGGGTCCTCGGGGTCTTTGGGGGCTTTCCCCCCAGTTTTCTTTAGTATGGCCGCGTCGAGTCCCTGCCGCTGCATGTTGACCGGCACCTCGTAGATGCTCGGCATGTCCTCGCTTTGCACCACACAGTCCAGGTCGACATTACAGAACGACGCCACCTTCATACGCAGCGCGTCGTCGAGGTGGCGCTCTGTGCGCAGTACGAGGATGTCGGGCTGTATGCCCATTGCCTGTAGCTCTTTTACCGAGTGCTGTGTAGGCTTGGTCTTCAACTCGTCGGCAGCCTTCAGATAGGGCACGTAGGTCAGGTGTACACACACCGCATTCCTCCCCAGCTCCCAGCGCAACTGTCGGATGGCCTCCATGAACGGCGCACTCTCGATGTCGCCGATGGTGCCGCCAATTTCGCAAATGACGAAAGAGTCAGCGCCCCCAGAGGCCTTGCCCTCGGGGGACGAAAGGGGGGCCTTGCCCTCGGGGGACGTGGGGGCTTCTGGTGCTTTCATCCTCCGCTTTATCTCGTCGGTGATGTGCGGCACCACTTGGATGGTCTTGCCCAGATAGTCGCCGTGGCGCTCGCGGTCAATCACGGTCTTGTAGATGCGGCCCGTCGTGATGGAGTTGTCGCGCGTGGTGCGTATGCCGGTGAACCGCTCGTAGTGCCCCAAGTCGAGGTCGGTCTCGAAGCCGTCCTCCGTCACGTAGCACTCACCGTGCTCGTAGGGGTTCAGCGTGCCCGGGTCGATGTTGATGTAGGGGTCGAACTTCCGGATGGTCACCTCGTAGCCACGAGCCTGCAGCAGCTTGCCGATGGAGGCGGCGATGATGCCTTTTCCAAGGGATGAGACGACACCGCCCGTGACGAAGATGTACTTTGTTTGACCTTTCTTCAAGGTCTGGCTTTGCATTGTATCCATAATACGAATCTGTTTCCAATAGGTAAACCTCGGAAATTCTACAAACCAAGACAGCGTTTGTACAAACCAAGGCGGCGTTTATACAAACCAAGGCAGCGTTTGTACAAACGCCGTCATGGTTTGTAGATTTCCCTTACCCTTTCCCCATTTGAAGTACGGGCAAAGGCAACTTTTCCACGGCTCTTTCTCATCACCATAACGGTTGAGGCTGTAGCAGGCAGAGATTATGGCTGCAGCGTGAAGCCGAAGACCAGGTACACTTTCTGCGAGCAGGGGTTGCCCGTCAGCTGTGCGAAGACGGGGATGGCGAACGAGTCGCTCACCCGGATGTCCTTCATAGCCCGCAGCGAGAGGTTGGTGACGGCGAAACCGTTGGTGGCGTAAGTGGTCGTGGCGTAGGGAACGGCACCCGCCGTGGCTGTCCAGTCGACGGTGACGAGGCGGAAAGGCACGTTGGCCTCGACGTAGCTGCTGTAGGCCCGGCGGCCGCTCTTGTTCGTGCCGTCGTTGCCGGCGAAGTTGGTGTACCACTGCAAGGCCACGGGACCGAAGTCATAGCCGATGTTGGCCTCGAACAGGTGGTTGGTGCCGTGGGCGTCGTATTTGAAGTAGCGGGCGTCGGGGTCGAGACCCTCTGAGAACCAATAGTCGGTGATGCCGATGTTCAGTCCGCCCGTGGAGTAGCCCAGCGTCAAGTCCAGCTCCTTCACGTCGTCCTTGTTCGACAGCCCGTAAGAGCCCCAGGCCGTCAGGCTCAATCCCTTGTAGCCCACGCCGAGCGTCGGCTGAACGGCCACGTCGCCACACTTCAGGCCACGCCATACGTACTCGTTCACGAAGTCGGCCGCGACGGTCGTCTCCACTTTATCTTGTGCAAGGGTGGTGCTACTGAGTACCAGACCCATTGCAAATGTAACAATCTTTTTCATACCTTTACTTATTAATTGCTATAGCGGTAGCAAATTCTTCATTCTTCATTTAATTATAGCACGTCTCCCCGTGCTCGTAGATGTCGAGTCCCTCGTCCTCTATGCGCTCGTCGACGCGCAGGCCGTGCAAGCGCTTGATACCGTAGAAGAGTACGATGCCGCAGAGGGCCGCCCAGAGGTCGATGACGAGGATGCCGAGACATTCGGCTCCGAAGAATCCCCAGCCGTGGCCATAAAAAGCACCGTTCGAGGTGGAGAGCAGGCCCGTCATCAGCGTGCCGAGGATGCCGCAGACACCGTGCACGCTGGAGGCACCCACGGGGTCGTCGATGTGCAGGCAGTGGTCGATGAACTCAATGGCGAAGACCAGCACCGTGCCGCAGACCAGTCCGATGACGACGGCTCCGAAGGGCGAGACGAGGTCGCAGCCGGCCGTGATGCCCACCAGTCCGGCCAGTACGCCGTTGAGCGTCAGCGAGAGCGACGGCTTGCCATATTTAATATAGGTAAGGAACATCGTGGCCGTTCCGCCCGCCACTGCGGCGAGGTTGGTGGTCAGAAACACATGGCTGATGGCCAGGCGGTTCACCTCACCGCTTGCCGCCAACTGCGAGCCGGGGTTGAAGCCGAACCATCCGAGCCAGAGGATGAACACGCCCAGTGCCGCCATTGCCAGGTTGTGGCCGGGGATGGCGCGGCTCTTGCCATCCTTACCGTATTTTCCTCGGCGCGGGCCCAGGGCAATGGCACCCACCAGTGCCAGCACACCACCCACACTGTGAACGATGGCCGAGCCGGCGAAGTCGTGGAACACGTAGCCAAAGGTCTGCATCATAAAACCGTCCTCAGCCGTGTTGCACAGCCATCCGCCGCCCCACGTCCAGTGACCCTCGATGGGATAAATGAACAGTGAAATGACGGCCGAGTAGACGAGATACATCGAGAACTTCGTCCTTTCGGCCATTGCGCCGCTGACGATGGTGGCCGAGGTGGCGCAGAACACGGTCTCAAAAATCAGGAAACCCTCCACGGGCAGGTCGCCCTTGTAGAATGAGAGGTCACCCCAGTTGGGTGCGCCGATGAAGCCCGCCCCCTCGCTGCCGAACATAAAGCCGAAGCCGATGAAGAAGAACAGCAGCGAGCCGAACATGAAGTCGACGAAGTTCTTCATCAGAATGTTCACGGTGTTCTTGCTGCGCGTGAAGCCCGCCTCGCACAGCGCGAAGCCTGGCTGCATCCAGAACACCAGCATGGCTGCCAGCAGCATCCATACCGTATCGAGTGATAATCCTATTTCGTTCATAATCGTTTTTGTGTTTGTGTTATTATCCTTTATTTCTTGTCTCTGAGCACCGTGTCGCCGTGCTCGCCGGTGCGGATGCTCCAGGTGTCGATCACGTCGCTCACGAAGATGCGGCCGTCGCCCACTTGGCCGGTGTGCGCCACCTTGAGG
>CAMPCG010000295.1 GCA_946644025.1 uncultured Prevotellaceae bacterium
GTCGACGGATTCATCGTGCAGCTGCCACTGCCCCGCCACATCGACGAGCAGAAAATCATCGAGGCCATCGACCCCCGGAAGGACGTCGACGGATTCCACCCGCAGAACGTGGGGCGCATGGCCATCGGGCTGCCCTGCTTCATCTCGGCCACGCCACTGGGCATACTCACCCTGCTGCAGCGCTACCACATAGAGACCAGCGGGAAGAAGTGCGTCATACTGGGGCGCTCGAACATCGTGGGCAAGCCCATGGCACAGCTCATGATGCAGAAACAGCACGGCGACGCCACCGTCACCGTGTGCCACTCGCACTCAGCGACGCTGAAGGAGGAGTGCCGCGAGGCCGACATCATCATCGCCGCCATAGGCCAGCCCGAGTTCGTCACCGCCGACATGGTGAAGCCCGGGGCAGTGGTCATCGACGTGGGGACGACCCGCGTGGCCGACCCCACGCGCAAGAGCGGCTACCGGCTGACGGGCGACGTGAAGTTCGACGAGGTGGCACCGCTATGCTCCTACATCACGCCCGTGCCCGGAGGCGTAGGGCCCATGACCATCTGCTCGCTGATGAAGAACACGCTGCAGGCAGCCAAGAGAGAAAACGAGTAGCCGTGAGGGAGCAGGGGCAGGCATCATGGCACTGGCAGCAGGAGGGCACGTCGTGGAGGGGCGTGGGCATCTACCACGTCACGCTGGCAATACCCTCGCGCGAGCCCTTGCTGGGCAGGCTCGACATTCCAGACGGCGACCCCGCCAAGGCCCGCGTGGAGCAGACGGAGCTGGGGTGGGCCCTGCTGAACTGCCAGCGGTCGGTCGCTACGTTCCATCCCGAAATACAGATTCTGCAATACTGCCTCATGCCCGACCATCTGCACAGCATCTGGTATGTACGAAGGCCGATGGAGCAGAGCATCCGCTACGTGGCCCTGGGCTTCTGGCGGGCGGCAAAGAAACTGGGACGGGCCTACACTTACCTCAACGCCCGCTACCCGGCCGCCAAGCTCTCAGCTTGCGCAACAGACGAAACCGGGGCCGCCAAGCTCTCAGCTTGCGCAACAGACGAAACCGGGGCCGCCAAGCGCTCAGCTTGCGCAACAGACGAAAGCTGCCGCCCTGCCCTTTCGTCCATTGCCCCGCCTGAGAGTCGGGAGAACCCCCTGCGCCGCTACCTCGGCGGCGAGGTCTACCGCCATCTCTTCCCCGTCTTCACCGAGATGCCCTTCATCCGCCCCATGTCCCGCCGCGGCCAGCTGCAGGCCATGATTCGCTACGTGCAGCTCAACCCTCAGCGCCTGGCCACGAAGCGACTCATGCCGGGCTTCTTCCGGGTGCAAGAGGGCATAGCGATAGGCCGCCACACGTACACGGGCGTTGGAAACGTCGCCCTGCTTCAAGCCCCGCACTTCGGCACCGTCCACGTGCGCCGCACCATGGTCTACGAGGCGGCCCAAGGCCAGACGCAGCCCCTGCGCGACTACATGAACGGCTGCGTCATTGCTGCCCGCAGGGGAGCGGTCATGGTTTCGCCATTCATCTCGCCTAAGGAGAAGGACGTGCTGTCCGTACTCCTCAGAGAGGAGCACCCCGTAATCGTCCTGGCCGACAACGGCTTCCGCGACTACTACAAGCCGCCATCGGGACTGTTCGACGGCGTCGCCGCCGGCCGCGTGCTCATCCTCAGCCCGTGGGAACATGACGCCGGGAAACGCCACATCAGCCGCACAGACTGCGTCGCACTGAACACGATGGCTGAGGAGATAGCCGAGGACATCGACACAAAACCGACAACACCGTAATAACAACAACACATACTGAACATGAAAATCCTCATCATCAACGGCCCCAACCTGAACCTGCTGGGCCAGCGCGAACCAGGCATCTACGGCAACGAGGCCTTCGAGCCATACCTCGACAGCCTGCGCCGCCGCTACCCCGACGTGGAGATAGACTACTACCAGAGCAACGTCGAGGGACTGCTCATCGACAAGATGCAGGAGGCGGGATTCCTCAGCCCTCAGCCCGTAGACGGCATCGTGCTCAACGCCGGGGCATACACTCACACCAGCATCGCCCTGCACGACTGCATACGCTCACTGCGCTGCCCCGTCGTGGAGGTACACATCAGCAACGTACACCAGCGCGAGGAGTTCCGCCACCACAGCTGCATATCGGCAGCCTGCAAGGGCGTCATCTGCGGATTCGGACTCGACAGCTATAGGCTGGCGGTGGAGGCAATCATTTCTCATGGATTACATTCTCACTCACATAGACCCTGAGCCGGAGTACCTGCACCGGCTGTGGAGGGCCACCAACCTGCACCTGCTCAACGGGCGCATGGCCAGCGGACACCTGCAGGGGCGGCTGCTGAAGATGCTCGTCCAGATGATAAGGCCGAAGAACATTCTCGAGGTGGGGACGTTCAGCGGCTACAGCGCCATCAGCATGGCCGAGGGACTCAGCGACGACGGCCAACTGTACACCTTCGAGATTGACGACGAGCTGGAGGACTTCACCCGACAGTGGATAGAGGGCTCGGACGTGGCACGCCGCATACACTTCATCATCGGCGACGCCAACATCGAGGCGCCCCGGCTGGGCATCACGTTCGACATGGCTTTCATCGACGGCGACAAGCGCACCTACTGCGAGACCTACGAGACGGTGCTGAAGCTGATGCGCCCCGGCGGCTACATCCTGGCCGACAACACGCTGTGGGACGGACACGTCACCGACCCGGCCTACGACCGCGACCGCCAGACGCTGGGCATACGACGCTTCAACGACCTCATAGCAGCAGACCGCCGCGTAGAGAAGGTGATACTTCCGCTACGCGACGGCCTGACGATTATGAGAGTGAAGGGGAGTGAAGGGGGAGTGAAGGGGGAGTGAAAGGGGAGTGAAGGGGACGATACTTCCACCGCAATGTAAAAAAGGGGAGTGAAAGGGAAGTGAAAGGGGAGTGAAAGGGGAGTGAAAGGGACGATACTTCCACCGCAATGTCATATTGCAAGACTATCGTCCCTTTCACTCCCCTTTCACTCCCCCTTCACTCCCCTTTCACTCCTCCTTAATTATCACATCGCAAAGAGTGACACGGCGAAGCCTCCTCCGGGGGCTTCTTTTATTTTCAGCGTCTGCCCGGCCTTCACGGTCTTGCGGGTGATGACGTAGGCCTGCGGGTTGGTGTCGTAGTGGGCATCCTTCGCGTCCTGGTAGATGGTACACTGGTACTTGCGGCCCTTCTCCAGGAAGTCGAGCTTGACGACGGCCTCGTGGCCCTGCTCGTCGCACTTGCCGCCGATGAACCAGTTAGCAGTACCCTTGCCGCGGCGGGCCACGGTGATGTAGTCGGCGGGCTCGGCCTCGAGGTAGATGCTCTCGTCCCAGTCGCAGGGCACGTCGCGGATGAACTGGAAGGCATCGTCGAAGCGCTCGTAGTTCTCGGGCAGGTCGGCGGCCATCTGCAGCGGCGAGTACATGGTGAGGTAGAGGGCCAGGCTGCCGGCCAGCGTGATACGTGCCCACGAGGGGTTGTCGCTCCACTCCTTCAGCTTGGTGACGAAGATGCCGGGCGTGTAGTCCATCGGTCCGCCCTGCAGGCGGGTGAAGGGCAGGATGCAGGTGTGGTCGGGGTTGGAGCCGCCGAAGGCCTCATACTCCGTGCCGCGTGCCGACTCGTTGCCAACGAGGTTGGGCCAGGTGCGGCAGAGGCCGGTGGGGCGCGTGGCCTCGTGGGCGTTCACCATGATGTGATGGCGGGCGGCCTCCTTGACCACGTGCAGGTAGTGGTTGTTCATGGACTGCGAGTAGTGATGGTCGCCGCGGGGGATGATGTCGCCCACGTAGCCCGTCTTCACGGCGTCGTAGCCATACTTGTTCATCAGTTCGTAGGCCTCCTTGATGTGTCGCTCGTAGTTCTGGGTTGAGCTGCTGGTCTCGTGGTGCATCAAGAGTTTCACGCCCTTGGAGTGAGCATAATCGTTGAGCATCTTAATGTCGAAATCGGAATAGGGCGTCACGAAGTCGAACACGTCGCGCTTCCACATGTTGGCCCAGTCTTCCCAGCCCA
>CAMPCG010000296.1 GCA_946644025.1 uncultured Prevotellaceae bacterium
GGAGGGGAGCATATACTTCTTCCGCGGAAAAGGGAAAGGGTGAAGGTAACTACTCCCCTCCCTACAGGGAGGGGCTGGGGGGAGGGTCAGCTGGGGGAGGGTCTACACGGTGTCAGGCTGCTCAGTGACACCGGCGTATGTTGCTGAGACATTTAGCAGCAGAGCTGCCATCATCCAGTTATAGAGCCATTTAGACATATATTTCCATCAGAATGTCACAGCGCTCATAGGCATGGCCATCGAGGGGAATCTCGCGGAAACCGAGTTTGCGGTAGAGGTGGATGGAGGGGGCCAAACGGGTATTGCCTTCGAGGAAGATGCGGCACACGCCATGCTCACGGGCATAACTGATCAGGGCCTCGCCAAGCTGCAGGCCGATGTGCTGTCCCTGAGTCTTGGGCGAGACGGCCATCTTCGCCAGTTCGTGGCAGTCTTTTTCCGGGTGGTTGATGAGGGCACAGCAGCCTACTACACTGTCTGTCTCGTCAATGGCGAGGAAAATCTGCCCTCCGCCGGCCACGATGTCATCAACATGGGCAAAGGTCTTCAGGTCGGAGGCCTCGATGCGGAAATACGCCTCTATCCACTGGCGGTTCAGGCGTATGAAGTCCTCACGGTAACGAGGTTGGTAATGTTCTATGCGAATGGCTGCCGTCATATCATGTATTCTACTGTCTCGTCGGTAAGCAGGTGACCCATGAAATAGACTATCTGCTTGCGCCACCACGCCCAGTCGTGGGCCACGTCGTGTCCCCAGTAGTCTATCCATGCAGGGACCTTCTTCTCCTTCAGCAAGGCATCCATCTGGCGGGTGCTGTCGAGCAGTTCATCCTCCCATGCTCCCTGCCCCACACACATCACGATGCGGCGCTGATGATAGAGGGTCCAATAAGGATGGCCAGCAGGCATACGACTGAGAAAGTCGTAGGGGGAGTTGTCGTAGATGAGCGGGTCGTGATAGTTTGGAAAAAAATAGCCCGCATAGTAAAGGCCGCTCAGGGCGAGCAGCGTGTCGAAGAGGTCGGGGCGGCGGAAGAAGAAGTTGGCTGCATGGAAACCGCCCATACTGCAACCTGTGGCAATGAAAGTCTCGCTTTCCTGAAGCCTTACCTGCGGTATCAGTTCATCGGTGATGTAGCGGAACCACTGTTCATGAAGTGCGATGCGGCGGTGGTGGTCGCCATGAATGTCACTCCATGTCTCACGATCGATGCTGTCAACACAGATGAGACGGATGAGCCCGCGGTCGATATAGCCTGAGAGCACACCCACCATGTCGAAGTCCTGATAGTCGTAGAACCGCCCGTCCTGTGAGGGGAACACTAACACTGGGTGCCCCGTTTGGCCGTAGGTCTTATATTCCATGTCGCGCCCGAGGGCATGACTATAGTGTTTCACGTAATTGATTTTCATTGTTGTTTCTCGTGTACAAAATTGATAAACTCCTTCACCTCGTCCATCGTGCTGAGACGCACGGTGTACATCTGCTGTCCCATAGCCGCAGAGAACAGTTCGGGCATGCGTTCACACATCATCATCTCTCCGCTGTAGCGCGCACGCACCTCATTGTGGCTGTGACGGTAGCGGTAGATGTCGCGGCGACTGGCAAAGGCACAGTAGTAAGGTTTCCCCTCTGGAGTACGGTTTTCGCCAAAGGCCACCATGTCGGCCCATATCTTATAGACGTCCGTCGAGTGGGCATAGTTAATCATGTCGGGGGTATAGCCTCCTGCCGGACGCATGTTTACCTCTAAGGCTACGAAGTCGCCGACGTGGCCAAGACCGGGGCGCTCGATGTCAAGACGGAAGAACTCCAGGTGTACGAAGCGTCCCGTCACACCAAATGCCTTCACCGTGCGGCGCCCTAACTGGCGCAAGGGTTCAGGCAAGGTCTTGTCAACATAATACGACAGGTCGAGGCGCAGGTTGACAATATCCATGATAGACGGAGGCCAGACGGTCATCGACTCAAACAGCGGTTCGCCCTGCAGGTCAATGACGGCATCGTAGGAGCATATCTCGCCTGTGATGAACTCCTCTACCACATAGCCGTCAGCAAGCGGTTCCCGGGAAAAGAAGTCTTCCAACTCCGTATCACTGCTTATCTTGTAAGTGCCGCTGGCTCCCACGCCCACATCGGGCTTGGCGATGATGGGATAGCCCACCTCGACAGCGAATGCCCTAACGGCATCCAGACCCCATGAGGCTAATGTCTGCCTGGCTGTGGGGATGCCTCCCGCCTGGTAGTACTTCTTCATCTCCGACTTCTCCTTGATGCTGCGTATGTGGTCGCTCTGGATGCCGGTACTGACATTGAAGTCGGTACGAAGCCGTGCATCCTGCACCAGCCAGTACTCGTTGTTTGACTCTATCCAGTCAATGCGTCCATATCGTGAGGCAAAATAGGCCACGCCGCGATAGACCTCGTCGTAGTTCTCCAAGGAGCCTACGCGGTAGTATTCCGTCAGCGCTTCCTTCAACTCCGACTGCAACAGGTCGTAATGCGTGTCTGCAATGCCAAGAACACGGACACCATTCTGCTTCAGCCTCTGGCAGAACTGCCAGTAGGTGTGCGGGAAATGTGGCGATATAAATACGAAGTTCATATGTTGCGCTTAAGTATCTCTATTGTCTTATTGTCCATAACGTTCAACTCTTATAGGTGCACTTCCTTGTCGATGACTTCGCCGTTCAGGATTTTGAAGGAGTTCAGGTGGATGCCTTCGTGGAGAGAGAGGATGGCGTAGCGGATGGTGGGGTCGTTGGCTAAGCGCAGGTCTTCCTGAGAGGGCCGCGAGGGCGAGGCAGGGTGCGAGTGCCAGTTGGCGAGAATCTTCAGTCCCTTCGAGCGGGCATAGCGGAGGGCGGCGAACTGGTCCTTGGGGGCGAAGGAGAAATGCTCTGGCGAATGGTCTATGTTCTCCATCCAGTTGTTTTCCGTCACCACCGCACCTTCGGCTACGCTTACGATGCCCAGCAGGTAGCCGCACGTCTCGTTGGGTGCGTCCTGCCGGGCCTGGCTAATCAATTCATCTATAATTGTTTGGGGTATAATCATGTCTGTGCGGTAGCAAATTCTTCACTCTTTACTCTTCACTTATGAAGGTCGCAGGCGGCCTGTTCGTAGTCTATCAGGTGGTCGATGGTGGGCTGTGAGCCGCAAATGGGGCAGGAGTCGCGATGGCGTACAGGCATCGTGCGGAACTGCATGGTCTTGGCATCGAAGGTGAGCAGGCGGTTGGTGAGCAGCTGGCCCACACCTGTGAAGTATTTCAGCGTCTCGGCGGCCTGGATGGTGCCCAGCATACCGGCGATGGCACCCAGCACACCAGCCTGCGAACAGGTGGGCACGGCTCCGGCGGGTGGCGGTTCCTTGAACATGCAGCGGTAGCAGACCGTGCCGGGCAGATGAGTGAAGGTCTGGCCGTTGAAGCGTAGGATGCCGCCGTGCGAGAAGGGCTTGCCAGCCATGACGCAGGCATCGTTGATGAGGAACTTCACGGGGAAGTTGTCCGTGCCATCGACGATGAAGTCGTACTCCTTAATAATATCGAGGGCGTTTGACGAGTCGAGGAACTCATAATAGGTATCGACCTTCACATCGGGGTTGATGGCCTGGATCTTCTCCTTGGCACTCTCCACCTTCGGGCGGCCCACGTCCTTCGTGAAGTGGATGACCTGTCGCTGCAGGTTGCTCAGATCGACCACATCCGCATCGATGATGCCTATGCGCCCGATACCCGCAGCAGCGAGGTAGAGCGAGACGGGAGCGCCTAAGCCTCCGGCTCCGACCACCAATACCCGCGCGTTCATGATCTTCTCCTGTCCTTCCACGCCTACATCCTTTAATAATATGTGGCGCGAGTAGCGTTGTATCTGTTCTTCTGTAAAATCTATCATAGTGCGCCTCCTCCCATGAAATACAGGAAGTCAACATTGACGCCCTCCTTGATATCGGTTGTCTCCCAGTCCCCACGCTCGGCAAACTCCTCGTTCACCTGCACCGAGACCATCTCGGGGTTCTCCACTAACAGCTGCTTGATCAGTTCACTTACATTGAGCGGCAGG
>CAMPCG010000297.1 GCA_946644025.1 uncultured Prevotellaceae bacterium
CGAAGTGCCAGTACATGTCGGAGTCGATGAGCCGGAAGATGATGGTCTTGTCGCCGACGAGTGCCTGGTCGTGGCTCTCGCAGTACGAGATGGTCTTCTCGTCTGGACGGCGGTTCTTTACCTCCCAGAAGATGGAGCTGGGCTTCCAGTCCTCGTCCTTCAGCTCCTTGATCGTCTTGATCCAGTAGTCGGGGATGTTCATCGCCATGCGATAGTCGAAGCCCATGCCGCCGTCCTCGAAGCTGGCCGCCAGTCCTGGCATGCCGCTGACCTCCTCGGCGATGGTGATGGCGTTGGGGTTCACCTCGTGGATGAGCAGGTTGGCCAGCGTCAGGTAGCAGATGGCCTCGTCGTCCTCATGGCCGTTGAAGTAGTCGCCGTAGCCGCCGAAGGCCTCGCCCAGACCATGACTGTAGTAGAGCATGGAGGTGACACCGTCGAAGCGGAAGCCGTCGAAGTGGAACTCCTCGAGCCAGTACTTGCAGTTGGAGAGCAGGAAGTGCTTCACGCTGTCGTTGCCGTAGTCGAAGCACAGCGAGTCCCAGGCCGGGTGCTCGTGGCGGTCGCCGGCATAGAAGAACTGGTTGGGGTCACCGGCCAGGTTGCCCAGGCCCTCGACCTCGTTCTTCACGGCGTGCGAGTGGACGATGTCCATGATGACGCTGATGCCCAGACGGTGAGCCTCGTCGATGAGGGCCTTCAGCTCCTCGGGTGTGCCGAAGCGGCTGCTGGGAGCAAAGAACGAGCTGACGTGGTAGCCGAAAGAGCCATAGTAGGGATGTTCCTGAATGGCCATGATCTGGATGGCATTGTAGCCATCCTTAGCCACGCGGGGCAGCACGTTTTCGCGGAATTCGGTGTACGTGCCTACCTTCTCGGCGTCCTGTGCCATACCGATGTGGCACTCGTAGATGAGCAGGGGCGACTTCTTGGGCTTGAAGCCCGCTTTCTTCCACACGTAGGGCACCACGGGGTTCCACACCTGGGCCGAGAATATCTTCGTCTGCTCGTCCTGAACCACGCGGCGGCACCAGGCGGGAATGCGCTCACCCTCGCCACCGTTCCAGTGTACCTTCATTTTATAGAGCTGACCGTGCTTCAGGTCCTTCTCCTTCAGCTTCAGCTCCCAGTTGCCGGTGCCCTCGATGCGATGGCAGCGGTAGTGCTCGTCCTCCTTCCAGTCGTTGAAGTCGCCGATGAGGTAGATGTCGGTGGCATTGGGGGCCCACTCGCGGAACACCCAGCCGCGCGTCTGCTTGTGCAGGCCGTAGTAGAGGTGGCCGGTGGCAAAGTCGCTGAGCGTCTTCTTGCCGTTGCGCGTCAGCTGGTTCAACTTCCACACGGCGTGGTCGTGACGCCCACGGATGGCCTCTTCGTAGGGTTCCAGCCACGGGTCGTTCTGCACGAGGCCTATGTGCTGTGGCTGCTTCTGTTCTTGTTTCTTTGTTGCCATAACTATATCTCTAAACTCTAAACTCTAAACTATGAACTGTGCATTTATGCTTGAACGAAGTGAAAAACTACGCCTTCACCTTGAATATCGCCTTTTTGATTTCGGGCGCCATCGAGATGCAGGGGGCATGGCCGTCCTGCGGGAAGAAGATGGCAAACATGCCGGGCTGGCAGTCGATGAAGCTCTCGGCCAGCAGGTCGGGGTACTTCGTGATGTCTTTCTCGTCGTTGTAGGCCACCTCAGGCAGCCGGCACAGCGGTGTGTAGCCGTAGGTCTCGGGGGCATCGAGGGGTATCTGAATGTCAATCATGCGCCGGTGGGTCTCCATGACGGCCTCGTCGGGCGTGCGCCCCTTGGCGGTGGTGATGTTGACAAAGAGGTCAGCACCCTTGATGGCGTGCTTACCTGGCTCCAGCGTGTTCAGGTCAGTGTGCTGCAGAAAGTCAGCAACATCGCTGAACAGCGGGTTCAAGCCTGTGTACTTTGCAAAGTTGTCTAATGTGTCGATAATCATAGTCTTTGTATTTTTGTTGATTGGTTAGTTACTTATTGTTGCACCATGCGGCGACCGTTCTGATACGTGCCGCGGGCCGTCACCTTGCCGTTGCGGTCTTTCTCTACAAATTCACCGTCGCGGCGACCCTCGGTGTAGCTGCCCTCAAAGCGCTTGCCGTCCTTGGTTTCCTCTATCGAGGGACCGTTGCGGCGACCGTTCTTGTACAGCGCCTTGAACTTCGAACCGTCGCTCATGTGGCCTATGCACTCGCCGTCGGGGTGCCCGTTGACAAACTGGCCCTCGACGACGTCGCCGGCCTTTGTGCTGAGGCGCCCCTTTCCGTTGGGCAGGTCGCTCTTCCACTGGCCGGTATAGACATTGCCGTCGGTCCAGGCAAAGGTGCCGGTGCCTTCTTTCTCGCCGTCGCGGAACTGTCCGGTGTACTTGTCGCCATTAGCGTAGGTGAACACACCGCTGCCCTGGCGCTTGCCTTTCACGTAGCCGCCCTCATAGCGGTCGCCGTTCTGAAAACGGTAGATGCCCTTGCCGTGCTGCAGATCGTCCTGAAACTGCCCCACGTAATAGTCGCCGTTGGCATATTTATACTTGCCCTCGCCGTGCTTCTTGTCGTTGAGCCACTGGCCGTCGTACGACGAGCCGTCGGCCCAGTCAAAGACGCCGCGCCCGCTTTTCTTGCCGTCCTTCCAGTCGCCGTCGTAGTAGGCACCGCTGGCAAAGGTGTACTTGCCCTTGCCCTGGCGTTTGTCTTCATACCAGAAGCCGGTGTAGACGTCGCCGTTGTAGTAGTACATCGTGCCCTTGCCGTGCTGGAAGTCGCGATACCACAGTCCCTCGTACCTATTATTATTAGCATAGTAGTAGGTGCCCTGACCGTGCTGATGGTCCTGCACCCACTGGCCTTCATACTTCTCGCCGTCGGCAAAGGTGTAGATGCCGAAGCCCTCGCGCCGGCCCTTGGCGTACTCGCCTTCATAGGTGTTGCCGTTCTTCCACACCGTCTTGCCCTTGCCATGGGGTTTTCCTACTGCCATCTCACCGTTGTATTCGCCACCGTCCTTGGTCAGGCAGGAGCCAAGCGTAATCTTCTGTGCAGACGTCACGACGGACGCTGCAAGTAGTATTGCACAAACAATATATCTCTTAAAAATCATCCTAATCTTCTTTTTTACACGCCAAAAGTACAAAAAAAAACGGGTGCGGGCAAGAAAATTAAGAATAAACGCTGAAAAATTAAAGATTATTTGTAACTTTGCAGACAAAATTGCACTCTATCATGAAGTTTATAGGAATCATTCCCGCCCGATACGCATCTACACGCTTCCCGGGAAAACCCTTAGCCATGCTGGGCGGAAAGACCGTTATCCAGCGCGTTTACGAACAAGTGAGCTGTGTGCTCGACGAGGCTTACGTGGCCACCGACGATGAACGCATTCGCGAGGCTGTCGAGCGGTTTGGCGGCGTGGCCGTCATGACGTCGCCCAACCACAAGAGTGGCACCGACCGTATAGAGGAGGCTGCCACCAAGCTCGCCACTGATGCCGACGTTATTATCAACGTGCAGGGCGACGAGCCCTTCATCCAGCGCTCGCAGCTGGAGACCGTCAAGCAGCTATTCAGCGACCCCCGCACGC
Source organism: uncultured Prevotellaceae bacterium (assembly GCA_946644025.1). Next base: position 3,602 of record CAMPCG010000297.1, read on the forward strand.
AGATAGCCACCCTCGGTAAACCTTTCGAGAGCATGGAAGCCGTGTGCAACCCCAACTCGCCCAAGATTGTCTGCGACGTCGACGGCTACGCCCTCTACTTCAGCCGCAGCGTCATTCCTTACGTCCGCGGCAAGGAGCAGGCCCAGTGGCTGCAGTCGTTCCCGTTCCTCAAGCACATCGGGCTCTATGCCTATCGCCGCGATGTGCTCCACGCCATCACGCAGCTGCCGCAGAGCGCGCTGGAGCTGGCCGAGAGTCTGGAGCAGCTGCGCTGGCTGCAGAACGGCTATCGCATTCGTGTCGGCCTGACTGATGTGGAGACCGTGGGCATTGACACCCCCGACGATCTGCAACGTGCCGAGGAGTTTCTCAAATCTCTCAGCTAAAGTTTCTTTACCTCCCCAACTCCTCAACTCCTTTACCTCCTCAACTCCTTTACCTCCTCAACTCTATATGGAGAAAATCA
>CAMPCG010000298.1 GCA_946644025.1 uncultured Prevotellaceae bacterium
CTCTACATCGACCTCTCCTTCTTCACCGAGATGAAGAAGCAGCTGGGCGTGGAGGGTAACACCTTTGCCTACGCATACGTCATCGCCCACGAGATAGGCCACCACGTGGAGTACTCGCTGGGCATACTCGACAAGGCTCACTCGCAGATGGCCCGGCTGGACAAGACGGAGGCCAACAAAATCAGCGTGCGCCTGGAGTTGCTGGCTGACTACTATGCCGGCGTATGGGCTCACTATGAGGACGCCATGAACCACTCGCTGGAGTATGGCGACATGGAGCGGGGACTGGAGCTGGCAAAGGCCATCGGCGACGACTGGCTGCAGAAGAACGCCAGAGGATATGCACAGCCCGAGTCGTTCACCCACGGCACCAGCGCACAGCGCAAACGCTGGCTGAAACGTGGCTTCGACACCGGAGACATGCGCACATCGACCTTCAACATTGCTAATTACGACGAACTATAACATTCACTTCCCCTTCACTTCCCTTTTTAATAAGCAATGGCTAACCAGAAGAAACGTCGCTGGCACTGTCTGCCCGGACAGCAGCCAACGGAATTGGACAAGAAGATTATGGCGTGGGAACAGAAAGGAAAACTTGTTCCCACCCGTGACCTTATCAAGACCCCCGAGCAGATAGAGGGCATCAGACGGGCCGGAGTAGTAAACACGGGGGTGCTCGACGCCGTGGCGGCCGCCATCCACGAAGGCATGAACACGCTGGAGATAGACCGCATCTGCCGCCAGTACTGCGCCGACCACAACGCCATCCCCGCCTGTCTGGGCTACGGCGGCGACGAGGAGACACTGCCCTTCCCGGCCAGCGTCTGCACAAGCATCAACGAGGTGGTGGCCCACGGAATACCTAAGGAGGAGGATGTGCTCGAGGAGGGCGACATCATCAACGTGGACTTCACCACCATCCTCGACGGATACTATGCCGACGCCTCGCGTATGTTCATCATCGGCAAGACCACGCCCGAGAAGGAACAGCTGGTGAGAGTGGCCAAGGAGTGCCTGGAGATAGGCATGGAGGCCGCAAAGCCCTGGGGATTCGTGGGCGACATAGGCCACGCCATCAAGAAACACTGCAAGAAGTACGGCTACGGCATCGTGCGCGACCTGGCAGGCCACGGCGTGGGACTGAAGTTCCACGAAGAGCCCGACGTAGACCACGACGCACACCGGGGAACGGGAATGTTGCTCGTGCCAGGCATGGTGTTCACCATAGAGCCGATGATTAACATGGGCACGTGGAAGGTGTTCATCGACGCCGACGACCCCTACCAGTGGGAGGTCATCACCGAGGACGAGCTGCCCAGCGCCCAGTGGGAGCACACACTGCTCATGACCGAGCACGGCGTGGAAGTGCTGACATACTAATAAGAAAGTTGTACATACGATGAAAAACAAATTGTTACTTCTCATGCTCCTGCTGGCCTCGCTGACGGCAGGCGCCCAGACCAAGACCGTGTCGGTGTTTGGCGACTCCTACTCCACCTTCGAGGGCTACCTCACCCCGAGCACCAACGCCGTGTGGTATGACTTGAAGCACGCCGCCAACAAGACTGACGTAGAGCACGTTACACAGACATGGTGGCATCAGCTAATACGCCGGAACGGCTGGCGGCTGTGTGTCAACAACTCCTACAGCGGCTCCACCATCTGCAACACCGGCTACGACGGCAACGACTACAGCGACCGCTCGTTTGTCAACCGCATGGACAACCTGGGCTGCCCCGACATCATCTTCATCTTCGGCGCTACCAACGACTGCTGGAGCGGCGCACCCCTCGGCGAATACCAGTATGAGGGCATCAGGCCCGACCAGCTGTGGCAGTTCCGACCGGCAATGGCCTACATGCTGGCATGGATGAAAGACCGATACATCAACACCGAGCTTTACTTCATCCTGAACTGCGATATGAAGGAGGAAATCAATGAGTCGGTCTATACCATCTGCAAGCATTACGGCGTGCCCGTCATCACGCTCAAGAACATCGACAAGATGCAGGGCCACCCCTCGGTCAAGGGCATGGAGCAGATAGCCACACAAATACAGGAAGCTATCAGTAAATAAGCAGTTGTGGAGGTGTGGAGGTAAAGTAGATTAGTTTTGCTATTTTCTTTTCTCCCACAATAATAAAAGTAAAGAGAAGCCACAGGTCTAACCTACTTTACCTCCTCAACTCCCCAACTCCTCAACTCCTCGAATATTAATTAACAACAGGAAATACTATGGAAATCGTAATTGGACTACTAATCATTGCCATCGGCGCGTTCTGCCAGAGCAGCTGCTACGTGCCCATCAACAAAGTGAAGGACTGGTCATGGGAGAGTTTCTGGCTCACCCAGGGAGTCTTTGCCTACGTGCTTTTCCCGCTTGTGGGAGCCTTCTTGGCCGTTCCCAGTGGCGAGTCGCTCTTCGCCCTCATCGGCAGCCATCCCCAGGAGGCTTGGCTGACGCTCTTCTTCGGAATGCTTTGGGGTGTGGGCGGCCTCACGTTCGGCCTGTCCATGCGCTATCTGGGCGTTGCCCTCGGCCAGTCGCTGGCCCTCGGCACGTGTGCCGGACTGGGAGTCATCCTTCCGCCCTTCATCAAGCCCCTTTTTGGTAAAGCCCTCAGCGAGTCAGACCATATCACCGTGGCCGTGCTCGTGGGCGTCATCGTCACCCTCATCGGCATCGCCATCATCGGCGTGGCAGGAGCCATGAAGTCGGCATCGCTCAGCGAGGAGGAGAAGCGCGAGGCCGTCAAGGACTTCAACTTCCCCAAGGGCATCGCCATCGCCCTGCTGGCAGGCTTCATGAGTGGATGCTTCGCCATCGGTCTCAGCATGGGCGACAACATCCGCTTTGCCGACAGCGACCCGCTCTATGCCTCGCTGCCCGCCACGCTGGTGGTCACCTTCGGAGGATTCCTGGTCAACGCTGCCTACTGCCTCTTCCAAAACCAGAAGAACAAGACCTGGGGCGACTATGGCAAGACGTCGCTCTACGCCAACAACATCTTCTTCTGCGCCCTGGCCGGACTGCTGTGGTACAGCCAGTTCTTCGGACTCAGCGTGGGCAAGGGATTCCTGCAGGACAGCACCACGCTGCTGGCCTTCTCATGGTGCATACTCATGGCTCTCAACGTGACGTTCAGCAACGTTTGGGGCATCATCCTCAAGGAGTGGAAGGGCTGCCGGCAGAATGTCATCACGGTGCTCATCATCGGTCTCGTCGTCCTCATCGCCTCATGCTTCCTCCCGCAGCTGCTGCGCGAGGCCGGCGACGTGTTCCTGAAGGTTCTTGTCTGAAACAAACCGTAGACCATGGGTAAAGGAAAACTGGCTAAGTTTGCCGACATGGAGACCTACGGCAACGTCTTTCAGTACCCCTACTCGGTAGTGAGCGACGTGCCCTTCCCCCTATGCGGCCACTGGCGCGACGAATATTTCAAGAACCCCCACCCCATCGTCCTCGAGCTGGGCTGCGGCAAGGGGGAGTACACCGTGGGACTGGCCCGCCGCCATCCCGACGTGAACTTCATTGGCGTCGACATCAAGGGAGCCCGCATGTGGACGGGAGCCACGATGGCACTGCGCGAAGGTCTGCCCAACGTGGCCTTCCTGCGCACGAACATCGAGATTATCGACCGCTTCTTCGGCCCCGACGAGGTGCAGGAGCTGTGGCTCACCTTCAGCGACCCACAGATGAAGAATCCCCGCAAACGGCTCACCTCCACATGGTTCCTGAAACGCTACCGCCACTTCCTCAGCGACGGCGGCATCGTACACCTCAAGACAGACTCCAACTTCCTCTATACCTACACCCGGCTGCTCGTGGAGAAGAACGCACTCCCCGTAGAGCTTCAGACGGCCGACCTCTACGCCAGCCCTGACGGTGGCAGTACGGCCGAAACGTCACCCCTTGCCGAGGCTGCCGCCATCCAGACCTACTACGAGCAGATGTGGCTCGACCGCGGCCTGGCCATCAAGTACATGAAGTTCCGGCTGCCCCGAGAAGGAGAGCTACAGGAGCCCGACGTGGAAATTCCACTCGACGAGTAC
>CAMPCG010000299.1 GCA_946644025.1 uncultured Prevotellaceae bacterium
CGGCATCGACCCCGAGGTCAACCTCGGCGGCCTGACACCCGGTATCGACTATCGTGAGACGTTCTATCCCCACACCCGTTCGTTCATCTTCGGTGCAAAGATTAATTTCTAAAACAAGGAACAAGTTATGAAAACAAATATCAAGCTTTATCTCGCAGCTGGACTCATGGCACTGACCGCCAGCTGTACTGACCTGGACGTGACCCCAGAGGCACAGTTCACGGAATATCCTAACAGCGAGGCTGCCGTGGAGGCTCAGATGGCCGACGTCTACTTCCACCTGCGCGGCACGCTGGGACGACGCTACATGGAGGCCCAGGCCCTCTCCAGCGACGAGTGGGTGGGCATCAGCTTCGACGGCGACTATGCCGACGGCGGCATCTATGCGCAGTGCTCGCTCCACAACTTTGACCCCTCTAGCGCCTCTACTGGCTGGTATGAGGACGTCACCGCCGGCATCACCAAGGCCAACCGCGTCATCGTCAACATGGGCGGCGAGGAGAACGACGCCACCGCTCAGGCACGCTACATGCGCGCCTTCTACACCTGGATCATCATGGACAGCTATGGCGACGCTCCCATCCTCGACCATCTCGCTGCCGAAGGTGAGCAGATCGACCGTTCGCCACGCGCCGACGTGGCACGCTGGATTGAGTCGGAACTGAAGACCATCATTCCCCTGCTGCCCACCAACGTCGACATCAGCACCTACGGCAAACCCACGCGCTACGCAGCCGAGGCACTGCTCGTGAAGCTCTACATCAACTGGCCCGTCTACACCGCCGGCAGCGTCACTGCCTACGATGCTGCCAACTACAGCAACGAGCACCTGCAGGACGTCGTCACCCTCTGCGACGATATCATCCAGAGCGGCAAGTTCAGCCTCTCTGAGGGTGCTACTGGCTACCGCTCCAAGTTCTGGCCCAATAACGGTGCCCAGATCAAGGACTTCATCTATGCCATGCCTTACGATGCCATCACCGCACAGGGATTCCAGTACTGCCGTCCACGCATCTGGCGACAGGGCCGTAACGACGGCAACGGCGGTCCCGGCTACTTCGGCTCCGACATTGGCCAGTCCACCGGCGGCAACTTCAGCATCTCGCCCGAAATGGCCGACCGCCTCATGGCCCTCAGCACCGACGACCGTCAGGAGAACATCCTTGCCGGACAGATCTATATGTTCGACGCCACCACCTACGCCAAGACTTCTACGCCTTACACCTACAAGGGTGAGCCCATTGCACTCGACAAGACCATCCGCCTGAAGTACACCACGACGGAGAAGAATGAGAAGGGCGAGGACGTCGTCGTCGCTCACTATGTCGACTGGGGATCTCCCGTGAGCGCTTATCCCGCTGACTGCGCCATCCTCAACACCGGTAAGGACGTCAAGGGCTGGAGCCAAGGCTACAAGTCGGTCAAGTACTTCGTCATTCGCGAGGACTTCATCAACGGACGTAACCAGTCCAACGACCTGCCCATCTTCCGCTTTGCCGACATCCTCATGACCAAGGCCGAGGCTATTGCACGCGGTGCACAGGCCACCAACAGCGAGACCGCTCTCTCGCTCATGAACCAGATTCGCAGCTATGTCAATGCCCCCGCCTACGCCGCCACACCCTCGCTCGAGGAAATCTACGACGAGCGTGGCCGCGAGCTCTTCGACGAGAACTGGCGCCGCAACGACATGATCCGCTTCGGGCACTTCGAGGATGAGTATGGCTTCCACCGTCGCGGCTTCCCCACCGCTCGCTTCGACAAGGAGTGCCGCGTATTCCCCATCCCGCAGGGTGTGCTCAACACCAACACCAACTGGAAGCAGAACGCCGGCTATTAATACGCCAGTACGCTCAAGCAGAAAGAAAGCGGCAACGGATTTTTTCCGTTGCCGTCTTTTTCGTATCTTTGCGCTGATTCTCGTGCTGCAGCCCCACAACTGGCGGAAGCGCAGCGTCTACGTCTCCACCCATGTTTTCTGAGCTTGCTACCTCACCACCACCTTCCGCCCGTCGCGGATGTAGACGCCCCTTGGCATTTGAAGATTTGACCATTTACTACTTGTTAGGCGGCGGCCCGTCATGTCGTAGAGACCTTTATCGCCAACACTGACAGCCAACCGAGTCGTGGTTCCGACCGACTGGTCTTCAGACTGCTGCGGGTATATCTGCACCCCGTCCTCGTGACACGACACGAAAGACTGGTAGTCACAGATGCAATTGAATGATTTAACAAGCTCGGGGTAAAGAATACCGCCTTGCTCGCCGGTCTTTCCCATGCCCTCCATCCACAGGAAGAGCTCAAAGTCGTTGGCACACTCGTTAAAGTGGTATTGGTTGTAATCCCTGCCGTTGACGGTGAGTGTGTCAGTATGGTGAAGGTAGAAGGACGCGTAATAATCCTCGCGGCTTTTGAATTCCTGGTCACATTTCATGGAGAAATCGAAGTAGAGCACCTGCTCTTGAGTGTCCTTGCGGACGAAGTACACCTTCCGGTCCTGCTCAGCCCATGCTCCATAATAGCTGCTGCTGCCGTCCTCTTTGTCGACATACATCTTATGGGCTGCTACGCCATTCACCACGGTGTCACCCCGCAGCACATATACAAGGTCGCTGACGGTCTCGTCATAGCCAAAACCATTCTCCGGATGCTCTATGTCACCCCATTCCTCAAAATGATGATACTGGTACTTCCACATCTTCCCTTCCTTGAGCATGGGGTGGTAGGGCAGTCGCGGCTGCTGGGGTAGCGGGGTGTGGGGTGTCAGGGGAAAGTCTGCAAGCTCAAACAGCGTCTGTCCGTCGCGTCTGCACTCCTTCAGCAGCACATGTGAGCGCTGGGAGAAGGCTTTCGGGGTCAGAAAATCCACGCATGACCCGATGCCTTCTGCCCAATAGCCTATGACATCTCCGGCAGTGACGTTAGCACGGAAGCCGATGAGGTCGCGCGTAATGCCGTTAACCGTCACGTGTTCATGGGTAGCGAATTGCAGCAACTCCATACTGCTAAGATTCGTCCAGGTGTGCTGACGCCCAGAGAAATCGTATAGCGCAAGGTCCTGTTTCAACAGGTTGTCATAGTAGAACACCACCTTGCCAGCCTCAAACAGAGCGGCAGCGAAGGTCGTGATGCCGTCGTTATTGCCGTTTTCCCGGTAAAGCTTGCGGTAAGTAAGGCCGGAGATGACGGTGTCGCCGTCGAGGAAGTAGCGGTAGTCGTAACTTTTCGCCTCGTCAGCAAAGTCGGTGTAACGGTAAATCCATTCTTTGCCGTCTTCAAGCACTGACGGACTCTGGTGGTCGTCACCGTCGGGACGCTCAAAGTCTGCGTCGGTAAAGATTTCCAGACCGTCCTGCACAACGCCTAAAAGGGAGAAATTTACTGTTGTATACGAGTCTGTCTTTATGCCGATGCTCGGACTGCCGATGCCTTCAACCCACACGACGTCATCCCCGGCATACAGATTGTCGCCCATCTGGTAATAGCTCTTCAAATGCAGACGCCGATATTGGGAACCTTTCACGGTGACATAGTCAACCTGGTCGAGAACAATTTTTTTCGAACCCTCAGTATATGTGTCGCCAATTTCCCGAAGACTGAAGTCATAAAGCAGTGTGGCCTCCTGCTTACCCCTTTGGATAACGTAGACCTTGCGGTTCTCTTCGAACACGGCACAGTTGTAAGCCGGCCCTTCCTTTAATCGCAGGTAAGCTTTAGTGGCTTGATGACCGCCGACAACGGTATCACCCGTCAGCATAAGGCAGGCTTCGTCGTGCCCACCAAACACCTTGTCGTTGCTCTCTGCCACCAACACGCGGCCCTCCTGCACGAAGGGCATGTAGCTATCGTCCTCTTGAGCATACAGCATGTTGCAGAAGATAGTAATGGCCAGAGATAAAAGAAATGTTCTTGTCATATTCAACAATATTAGTACTCTGTTCTACCTAATCACCTTCCGCCCGTCGCGGATGTAGATGCCTTTCGGCATCCGACCGTTCGACCTTTCGCTGTCTGGCAATTGACGGCCCTG
>CAMPCG010000300.1 GCA_946644025.1 uncultured Prevotellaceae bacterium
CGCCACCAAACGAGGAAACAACCGCCCGCACAACAGCGGACGTCAACATACAGACAAGCGCCGTGAAACAGGCGCACACAGCGCGAAGGCAAACGTAACAGGCCAGGCGCACAAGTTAATCGAACGGACAAAGCAATAACATTAAAATAACTAACAAAACTATGAAACAAACAACAATCAGAAAGCAAGGGCGACGCCTCATGGTGGCCGCCTGCGGCCTGATGATGGGAGCCTGGACCTTGCAGTCGTGCGAGGACGAGGTGCTCACCGGCCAGCCCTCGTGGCTGGGCAACTCCATCTATGAGCGGCTGCAGGAGGACCCCGTCGACAAGTACAGCACGCTGCTGCGCCTTATCGACGACCTCGGACAGACCGAGGTGCTGAGCCACACGGGGTCGAAGACCCTGTTTGCCGCCAACGACGAGGCCTTTGCCACGTGGTTCGCCACGAACAACTGGACCACGGGCAGCGGACAGCCCGTGCGCAGCTACAGCGACCTGTCGCTGTCGCAGAAGAAGCTGTTGCTCAACAGCTCGATGATCAACAACGCCTACCTCGTAGACCTGCTTGGCAACGTCAGCGGCACGCCGCCCATGGAGGGCCGCGCCATGCGCCGCGAGACGGCCGCCTCTATCTACGACTCGGTCTACGTGATGCCTGTCGACGAGATGCCCACCACCGACTACTGGGCCTCGCTGCGCTCACGCGGCAAGAGCATCCCCATGATGATGGATGCCACGGCGCCCACCGTCATCCACTTCCTGCCCGCCTTCATGCACTACTACAACATGACCGACGAGGACCTGGCGCTGCTCACCAACCAGCAGGGCCACAGCACCGACGAGGTGTGGATGGCCGGCGTCAAGGTGCTCTCGAACACCGGCGGCGACGCTAACAAGAACCGCAACATCACCTGCAAGAACGGCTACATCCACAAGGTCAACGCCGTCATCGAGCCGTCGGCTAACATGGCCGAGATTATCCGCCGCGACCCCGAGACGCAGCTCTGGTCGCGACTGCTCGACCGCTACAGCACGCCGCTGCCCGCCTCGGCAGCCATCCAGCGCGAGTACAACCGTCTGTTCGACAACACCGACTCCGTCTTCGTCAAGCGCTACTTCAGCCGCCGCTCCGCCGGCAGCTCGCTGACCACCAACGTGGCCCTCGCCTCTACATGGCCCGAGGGCAACAACGTGCGCACGCTGCTGAAGTTCGACCCGGGATGGAACCAGTACATCTACAGCAACACCATGAGCTACGACCAGCACTACGATGCCGGCGCCATGCTCGTGCCCACCGACGCTGCCGTCATGGAGTGGTGGAACGGCGAGGGCCGCGAGCTGCAGGAGGAGTATGGCCAGCTGGACAGCATTCCCCTGCCCACGCTGGTGAAGATGCTCAACGTCAACATGCTCGAGACCTTCACGTCGGCCTTCCCCTCGAACTTTGCCGACAAGGTGCTCAACGACGCCAAGGAACCCCTCGGCGTGACGAAGGACAACATCGTGGAGTGCAAGATGGGCTCCAACGGCGTCGTCTACAAGCTCAACAAGCTCTACGGACCCGCCGAGTATAGCTCCGTGGCCTACCCCGCACTGGCCCACGAGTCGACGATGAACGTCATCTACTGGGCCATCTCGACCACCGACAACGACCACAAGAAGAACACCTCGCTGCCTTACCTGCTCTCCATGGACACACAGTACTCCATGCTGCTGCCCACCAACGAGGCTATGAAGAACTACATCGACCCCGCCACCTACGGTCTCACCAACCAGTCGCTCATCGAGTTCTACATCGACCCCAACAAGAGCGACCTGGAGAGCATGCAGGGCAACCGCTACACCGTCAAGGTTGAGGACGACGGCACCATCACGAAGGTGACCTCGCGACCCACGCAGACCGACCTGACCCGCAACTCGATGAACACCCGTCTGGACGACCTGATGAACCAGCTCATCATCGTCGGCGACATTGAGGACGGTCACGAATACTATAAGACCAAGGGCGGATGCCTCATACGCGTCTTCCGCACTGCTGACGACTCGCTCGCCGTGGCCGGTGGATGGCAGGTGCAGCACCAGAACCAGCCGCTGAAGATCAAGGCTACGTACCCCAAGAAGAACGGCCGCGCCTACCAGCTTGACACGCAGCCGCCTCTCGGCTCGGCCATGACCGTGCTGGCCACACTGCAGGCTCACCCGGAGTTCTCGCTCTTTGCCGACCTGCTGAACCACGACAAAAGCGGTCTGCTGTCGTCGACGCTCTCCATCTCGAGCGACGAGACGTGCAACGCTCCTACGGGCATGCGTAACTTCACCCTGCTCGACAACTACAACTACACCATCTACGTGCCCACCAACGAGAGCATCCAGAAGCTCATTGACCAGGGCCTGCTGCCCACGTGGGACGACTACGACAACGTCAGCGAGGCCGACTGGGGCTCGGAGGCTGCCGTCGACAGCGTGCGCAACGTCATCAAGCAGCGCATCGTCAACTTCATCCGCTACCATGTGCAGGACCACAGCATCGCCGTCGACATGGCGCCCGAGAATGGCTCTTACAAGGGCGAGTTCGAGTCGATGATGCGTAATCCCGAGACCGGCCGCTTCTTCCCCTTCACCGTCGACTACAGCTCGAAGCAGCTCACCGTGCAGGGTGCCTACGGCCCCGCCCGCCACGTGGTGAAGACCGACGGCCTGTACAACAACATCTGCCGTGAGTACTGGTTCACCGGCCGCGTCAATGCCAATGCCATTGCGGCCTCGTCGGTCATCTTCATGGCCAGTAACGCGGTGCTCCACCAGATCGACGGTCCGCTGCTCTATGAGCCGCTGACGAAATGGGACACCAGACACTAACCCTTAACGGAACAATACAGCGTTATGAGAATACTGAAATCAATCATCCTGCTTCTGACCCTGCTGCTCGCTCCCGCGATGACGGCCGTCGCTCAGAACATCACGTCGGTTCACGGAACGGTGAGCGACGATATGGGCCCGCTGATGGGCGCCACCGTCTGCGAGATTGACGGTACAGGGCGTATCATCGAGTCGGCCATCACCGACCTGAATGGTAACTTCACCATGAAGGTGCGCAACCAGAAGGACAAGATCCGCTTCAGCTACGTCGGTACGAAGACGGTCACCTTGCCCATCAACAAGACGACGTACAACGTCACCATGTCGTCGGCCACACAGATCAAGGAGGTCGTCGTCAAGTCGAAGAAGCGCCTGCAGGGCAACGCACTGCCCATCCCCGAGCGCGAAATCTCTTACTCCACGCAGACCATCAACATGAAGGAGTTCGAGGGACTGGGCATCACCAGCGTCGACGAGGCCCTGCAGGGCCGCATCGCCGGTCTCGACATCATCGGTAACTCGGGCGACCTGGGCTCCGGTTCCACCATGCGCCTGCGTGGTGCCACCACCCTCTCGTCGGGCATCGACTCCAACCCCCTCATCGTTGTCGACGGCAACATCCGCGAGGTGGACCTGTCGAACACCGACCTCAATTCGCTCAACGACGAGAAGTTCTCGGAGCTGCTCAACCTGAACCCCGAGGACATCGCCAGCATCACCGTGCTGAAGGATGCTGCCGCTACGGCCATCTACGGTTCGCAGGGCGGTAACGGTGTCATCGAGCTCACCACCAAGCGTGGTACGCGCGGTGCACCGAAGCTGACCTATTCGCTGAAGCTCACCGGCACCTACCAGCCCAAGGGCTACGACATGCTGAACGGTGACGACTACACCATGCTGCTGAAGGAGGCCTACTTCAACCCCTCGCAGGACGACGGTGCCTCGGCCAGCATCAACGAAATCAACTACGACCCGACATTCTCGGAGTACGAGCAGTATAACAACAATACCGACTGGCGCGATGCCATCACGCAGTGGGGTCTGCGCCAGAACCACTACATCACCGTCAGCGGTGGTGGTGAGAAGGCTTCGTTCCGTATCGGTGGCGGTTTCGACCACGAGACGGGTACCATCATCAAGCAGAAGCTGAACCGCTTCTC
>CAMPCG010000301.1 GCA_946644025.1 uncultured Prevotellaceae bacterium
ACCTTACATGATACGGCTCGCCACGCCGGTTTACAACATCGTGGAGCCCCGGCTGCCGTCGAGAATCATCCGCCTGTTCAACCACCTCTCCACCAGCCACCCCGACACCAACGAGCACAGCAAGTGGCGGCGGCTGCTCACGCAGATGACGGTGAACACCGTGGTCTACAGCATCCTGACGGTAGCCGTCGTTGCCGTGATGTTCATGTTCGTCCATCCCTTCGTGCTCACCATCGACAGCGCCATCGACGTGTCGCTTTTCGGCCACAGGCTGCCGCTTGCCAACATCGTCACGGGGCTGCTCACGCTGCTGTTCATCTCGCCGTTCCTGCGGGCGATGGTGATGAAGAAGAACCACAGCGACGAGTTCCGAGCCCTGTGGGCCGAGAGCAACCGCAACCGTCTGCCGCTGCTCTTCACCATCCTCGTGCGCTTCATGCTGGCCCTGCTGTTCGTCTTCGGCGTGGTCAGCCACCTGGTCCACTTCCGCCCCGCCGTCGTCATCATGTTTGGCGTGGTGGTCATCGTGGCCATCATCCTCTCGCGCCAGATTAAGCGCCGCAGCATCCTGCTCGAGCGGCTGTTCATCAACAACCTGCGCTCGCGCGACATTCAGGCCCAGGTGCGTGGCGAGCGCCATCCGCTCTACGAGCAGCGGCTGCTCGACCGCGACGTTCACATAGCCGACTTCCTTGTGCCCGTCACGTCGCAGTGGCCGGGGCAGACGCTCAAGGAGCTCGACCTGGGCCGCAAGTATGGCGTCCACGTGAGCAGCATACTGCGGGGCTCGCGGCGGCTGAACATTCCCGACGGCGACTCCGTCATCTTCCCCCTCGACAAGCTCCAGGTCATAGGCAGCGACCAGCAGCTCGACCGCCTGCGCCAGGCCCTCGAGACGGAGGTCGTGGCCGACGACGTGGACATGGAGAAGCGCGAGATGAAGCTGCGCCAGCTCATCCTCTCCAAGGACAGCCCCTTCGTGGGCAAGACGCTGCAGGAGAGTGGCCTGCGCAGCCGCTACAGCTGCATGGTCGTGGGCCTGGAGGAGGGCAAGGAGAACCTCTCGTCCGTCAGTCCGCAGTACCGCTTCCAGCAGGGCGACATCATCTGGGTCGTCGGCGAGCAGGAGGCCCTCAACGCCCTCTTCAGCGGTTCATAGCAAGTGAGAAATGAGAAATCCTCGGCAGGCTGACAAATCGTGAACTGATTATACACATAAACTTAACGTCAAAGCTTATGCACTCAATTCTTTTCCTTACATTGCTTTTCCTGGCCATTCCCGGTATGGCCTCAGTCTATAACGTGCGGGACTATGGCGCCAAGGGCGACGGTGTGACGCTCGACTCGCCCGCCATCAACGCGGCCATAGAGGCGGCCGTGAAGGGCGGCGGCGGACAGGTGCTGCTGCCGGCCGGCACCTACCTCTCGGGCAGCATACGCCTGAAGTCGAACATCGACCTGCACCTCATGGCCGGAGCCACCATCCTGGCCGGAAGCGAGAAGGGCATCTACGACGAGAGCGAAAGCTTCGGCGGATTTCCCGAATACCAGGACGGCGGCCACACCTATTTCCACAACTCGCTCATCTGGGCCGAGGGGCAGACGAACGTCTCCATCACCGGCCACGGGATGATTGACGGGAAGGGCCTCACCCGCAAGGACACCGAGAAGGCGGGACAGGTGCAGGGCGGCTCCATAGGCACCGGCGACAAGGCCATCGCCCTGAAGCTGTGCCGCCAGGTGACCATACGCGACATCACCATCTACCGCGGCGGACACTTCGCCATCATCATGACGGGATGCGACCTCTCGACCATCGACAACGTGACCATAGACACCAACCGCGACGGCTTCGACATAGACTGCTGCAAGTACATGACCATCACCAACTGTCGCATCAACACGCCCCACGACGACGCGCTGGTGCTCAAGTCTTCGTATGCGCTGAAACGGCCCGTGCTCTGCGAGCACATCGCCATCTCGAACTGCAACATCACGGGCTACAAGTGCGGCACGCTGCTCGACGGCACCTACGTGCCCGAGCCGGTGGGGTGGGTGTGCGGACGCTTCAAGCTGGGCACCGAGTCGAACGGCGGCTACCGCAACATCGCGCTGACCAACTGCACGTTCATGTATAGCAGCGGACTGGCCTTTGAGGAGGTGGACCAGGGACGGATGGAGAACATCGTGGTGTCGAACATCACCATGAGCCACGTACACCACTATCCCATCTACATCACCACCGGCTGCCGCAACCGAGGGCCGAAGGAGGTGACGCGCCCCTCGTCGGCACGCGACATCCAGATAACGAACGTGGTGGCCGACGACTGCGACTCGCTCTGCAGCATCATCGTGACGGGCATGAAGGACGAGCCCGTGCGCAACGTGTGGCTGTCGGACATCCGGCTGCAGTTCCGCGGCGGCGGCACGAAGGACCTGGTGAATAAAGACTATCGGGAGCAGGGCACCAACTATCCCGAGCCGAAGTTTGCCGGATGGACCCCTGCCTACGGCCTCTATGCCCGCCACGTGGACGGCCTTTCGGTAGACAACGTCACCTTCCGCTACGAGCGGCCCGACTACCGCCCCGCCGTGGTGCTCGACGACGTGCAGAACGCCTCGCTGCGTAACGTCGACGCCCAGCTGGAAGAGGGCATCAAGAAAGTAGTGACGCTGGGCGGGTGCCAGAACGTCACTACCGATTAATTGTTTTTCGCCGTTGCCACTATTCCCGACGCGTCAGCGTCGGGTCTCTCGTACTTTCTCTAAGAACGAGCGTAGCCGCTCCACGTCCTTCATGGCCGGGGCCGACTCGAAGGGCTCGTCAAGGTCCAGGCCAATGCAGCGCGGATGGCTGAAGGCGCTGACGGCCTTGGCATCGTCGGGGCCGATGTTGCCACCGAGCAGGAAGGGCAGCGCTCCGTCGTAAGCACCGACGCTTTCCAAGTCGTTTACGTAAAGCACGAACAGGTCCACGCAGTCCTCGTAGTCGGCGCAGCGCCTCAGGTCCTCGGCCGTATTGATGCTGAGGCCCTTCCATATCTTGATGTCGGGGGCAATGGCTCCGCAGCCGCCGGGCGACGTGGTGAGCGTGGCCCTCAGGTTGCGTATCAGCGTGGGCGGCTCCTGGCCGTTCAGCTGCACGGCGTCGAGCCGGAAATTCACCACCCGCGTAATGATGTTCTGGGCCATCTCGTCGGTGAACACCCCCACGCGCTTCGGCCCTTGGCCCGACAGTCCCTCGGGTCCACGGTCGGGAATGATGCCCGCATGAGTGGGAATCATCGTGACGTTGCGAGGCGACCGCTCCGAGAACACCATCCCTATCCAGTCCACACCTAATGCGCCGACTTGGGCAATGTTCTCGCCGTCGCGCATCGCGCATACCTTTATCTTCATATATCTGTTCGTTTTATCGGTAAATTAGTGTTTGTTGTTGAAAAGGTAAGAGCCAGGCAGGCCATCACACTGCACGTTTAATCAAGTCGTCCAGCGTCTCACCTGGCATCAATTCGTACAACGGCCCTTTCTTCGCTTCGTCCACTCTGCGGAAGAAATCTTCCTTCGCCATCAGCGTCGGGTCGGCTTTTTTCGTCATTGTAAGTTTCTTGGCGTATTTCAACAATTTGGCCATCATCGACTCGTCCTCGGCGATGATGCTCAACTGGCGGAACAGCTCCGCGTTCATTTGTATTGCTGTCATAATCCTGGCATATTATGTTTTCGCGGGCAAAGGTACGAATAATAATTTGAATAAACGGATTATCATCATAAAAAAATATGATTATCCGCAATTATCCGCAAATGACGCTGAAAGCGTCATCGCTCAGTAACCGCAGTGTCCGTAGGACCTGCGGACAGATACCATCGCAGACAGCACTCTGAAAGAGTGCCCCAGCCCGATTGCCCGTGAGGGCAAGTCTTCCGCGACAATGCCCATCGTACAGTGCCCCTCCCCAGCCCAAAGGTTGCCGATGTAAAGAAAACTGACAGGAAAAAGGAGTCTGTAAAAGTCGCCTT
>CAMPCG010000302.1 GCA_946644025.1 uncultured Prevotellaceae bacterium
TCATCGACGAGCACTACTACGAGAAGAACGACTACTTCCTGAAGAGCCGCCAGTATGACAAGTACCCGCGCGACCGCAAGACGAAGGTCTACCTGGGCGAGTATGCCGCCAAGGACAAGAAGCTCATCGACGCACTGGCCGAGGGCCTCTACCTGCTCCACGTGGAGCGCAACGCCGACGTGGTCTGCATGACCTCCTACGCCCCGCTCTTCGCCCGCAAGGGAGCCACCAACTGGAACCCCGACCTCATCTACTTCGACAACGAGCGCCCCTACCTGACCTGCTCCTACTACGTGCAGCAGATGTTCGGCCAGTCGAGCGGCCAGTACTTCTACGGCGACTGCGTGCAGTTCGAGGGCGACGAGAAGGGCATCGTCCAGCCCCAGGAGGACACGCACTACGGACAGTCGGTCATCCTCAACGTGAAGACGCGCCAGCTCTTCGTCAAGCTAGTCAACGCCGGCGCCGAGACGAAGAAGGCCAACATCAACCTCTCGCGCTTCGGCCTGAAGAAGCAGGCCGTCAAGACCACCCTCACCGGAAAGGCCGACGACGAGAACAACTACGAGCAGCAGCCCGTCGTCCCGCAGACCGAGACCGTCAAGGCCCAGAAGAAGTTTGCGCTCGACCTGCAGCCCTACACCATGGTCATGCTCACCTACCAGCTGTAATGGAGCAGCAGTTGTTTGACGCTGTGGTCCTTGCCGGACTGAGCATAGGATACCGCACGAAGGGTTCCGTCCGCGCCGTTGCCAGCGGCGTCGACGGAACCGTTCGCAGCGGCGAGCTTACCTGCCTCATGGGCGAGAACGGCGTGGGCAAGAGCACGCTGCTGCGCACCCTCTCGGGCTTTCAGCCGCCACTCAGCGGCACCATCCAGATTCTGGGCCGACCCCTGGCCGACTACAGCCCCAAGGAGCTGGCACAGACCATCGGCGTGGTGCTCACCGAGAAACCCGACGTAGGACTGATGACCGCCCGCGAGCTGGTGGCCATGGGCCGTTCGCCCTACACCGGCTTCTGGGGCCGGCTATCAGCGTCGGACCACGACGCCGTGGAAGAGGCCATCAGCCAGGTGGGCATCCATCAGCTGGCCGACCGCCAGGTGGGCACACTCAGCGACGGCGAGCGACAGAAGGTGATGATAGCCAAGGCGCTGGCCCAGCAGACACCCATCATCTTCCTCGACGAGCCGACGGCCTTCCTCGACTATCCCAGCAAGGTGGACATGCTGCTACTGCTGCGCCGCATCAGCCACGAGGCCTGCAAGACCATCTTCCTCTCCACCCACGACCTGGAGCTCACCCTCCAGGCGGCCGACACCATTTGGCTGATGACCCGCAGCGAGGGACTGCTCACGGGCACGCCCCACGACCTGGCCCGCCAGGGAGCACTGGCACGCTTCGTAGAGAAAGCACCCGGCGTAGCCTTCGACCCGCAACGGCTCACCGTCACCTTACGAAACGTGTAACCACTCAGTACACTCCACCCCAAAAAACAGAAAGAAATTAACGTAATTCACATAATTAAAATCCTTTTTGGGAGCTTTACGCTACCCAAAATTATGATAATTATGATAATTTCTTTCCAAATTCATGGGGTGCTGAGTAGTTACCAAACGTTACAGTTAGTTAAAACATTTTGTCCTTTTAACTTTTCTTCGTACCTTTGCAGCTGCAAACGTTGTGGCTCGGCCACGGTCATGCACAATCGGGCATTGTGAGAGACCTGAAGCCGATTAAAAGGGAAAGAGGTGAGAACCCTCTGCTGTCCCGCAGCTGTAAGTCGCCTTAGCAACGGAGCAAGCAAACACGTCACTGACATTCTCGGGAAGACGCTTGCTGTCCGGCGACGAGTCAGAAGACCTACCACGATGTTGAAGCTCCGCCCGCACCTCTGGGGTTAGGGCTGGCAGGGCATGCACGATTAAAACGAAGGAAAGGAACAGCAGAGCCGCAGCATTGCAGGCTTGTTGTTTGGCATTATGAGTAAGAGACACTCATTAGCTGGTTTGCAGCAAAGCCCTGCCTCGGCAAAGAAGAGCAGGGCGGTGTATGTTACTACCATTCATGCTGGCGAATAGAACAACACCTCGCCCCAGCCCGATGCAGCCGCACAGTTTGACATAGTTATCGCGGCAGGCAGGGTTTGGGGCGGGGTATCCCTTTCTTGAAGCCATTCACACGGAGATGATATACATTTAGTTATTAAAATACAAATGCTTATGAAAAAAAGATTCAGCCAAGCACTGCTGCTGCTCATCGCGCTCATGGCCCTGCCCGTGACGGCATGGGCCGACCGTGAGGTGAACCAGCTGCAGTTCGGAAAGCAAACCATCACGGTGGCTTCCGATGAAGTGATTACGTTCTATGACCCTTGGGGGACGGGGAACATTGTTGACAACAACAACTACAATTCACAGTCGCTTACAGTATTTAAACCTGCTAAAGCAGGACAGTCGGTTCAGATTACGTTTGAAACTATCGACCTGAATCAATGGAGCGACAGCTACTTCCTTTATCTAAACCTATACGACGGAGTTGCCGATGCTGACGATTCCTTCCAATGGGCTACGTCGTCCAGCAATGTAACGTCTTCTTCAAATTTGAACAATCTTACCGGCACGCTTATTGCAGAAAAGATAAACAATGCAAACAAACCGACTTTACCTGCTGTATATACGTCAGGAACCGGAGACGGAGCACTCTCGGTAGCTTTCATGCATCGCAATTCAAACACTTGCGCAGGATGGGTGGCCAAGGTGAAATGCATCACCCTTGAGAACATGACCGTCACGGGTGCCGGCTCTAACTACAACGGCGTAGTGGCATCGCCCACCTCGAAACAAAATGTTGCTCTGGCCAATGCCTACGTCACCGCCGAGGGCGTAATGAATCCCGACCACGTGACAGGCATCTGGTTCGCTATGACGCAAAACGAGAGCGTAGTGGACCCCACGGCCTTGAAACTCTTCAAGGGCGACACACCCGTTGAAGCCGCCGTTTCGCCTGACGGCAACGGATATCTATTCACTCTGGACGAAGCCCTGGCCGACGGCACTACGACGTTCACAATCAAGGGCGACATACTCGGCACGGCAGCCGTGGGAGCCAAGGTGGAAGTAGCTGTCACGAAGGTGGCTACCACCGCACTGCCCGACGGCATCACACCGTTCACAGCTGGAACAAGTGTCACCGTAGAGAATCCGGCCATTGTCATCATGACCGCCACGCCGCAGACCGTCACCGTGGACGACACGCCCCTGCAGTTCTACGACGAGGGCGGCAAGACGGGCGGCATCGTCTCGAAGACCAACGGCCAGGTGACCTTCCTCTCAGGCGTCAGCGGGAAGAAGGTGATGGTAGACTTCACCACGAACAAGATATGGCACGGATCGCTTTACAACCAGGAGCTGCGCATCTATAACGGCACGGAGGTTAATGCCGACAACCTGATAAAGACTCTCCAGCAGGGCGAGACGGCCACCGTGCGCTCTACGGCCGAGGACGGGTCGCTGACGGTCGTGCTCTTCAGCGACGCCAGCAACGACATCGCCGCCGACGGCTTCGAGGCCACCGTCAGCCTCTTCACACCGCAGCCCATGGACTTTGACGGCATCACAGCCGCTGCCGCATCCACCGAGACCGTCTGCGCCGGCGATGCCGGTCAGGACATGCTGACCATCACCATCGACGCACTGAATACCGAGCCCGCCATGCAGGTGACACGGATGGCTTTCACCGCCGGTGAAAACTTTGCACTTGTCGGCAAGGCCGCCCTCTACTTCGGCTCCAAGAAGGTGGGCGAGACTGTGGCCGAAGGTTCCGCCTTCAGCATCACCCTCACCACGCCGCAGGCACTCGCCGAGGGCAGCAATACCTTTACCCTGAAGTACGACATCAGCGACGAGGCCCTGAACGGCCAGACGGTGAGTGCACAGCTCACCAGCGTCACCGCACTGGTGAACAACCCCGAAAAGACAGAGACGACTGCTGCC
>CAMPCG010000303.1 GCA_946644025.1 uncultured Prevotellaceae bacterium
CACGTCTACTGCGCCGTCGCCGTTCACGTCGCCCTTCTTGGGTCCGTTGCTGCCGTGGCTCACGGTGTAGGTAGAGTGCGAGCGCAGGTCGGCCGCGAAGACGTCGATGACCGTCGTGCCCTCGTCCTTGTTGTCTTTGGTCAGTACGTAGGCGCCCTTGCCGTTGGCCTGGCAAACGAAGTCGTCGTCGTCGGTGTCAAGGGGGCTGTCGGTGGTGTAGTCGAAGACGTCGGGCTGGAATCCGTCCACCGAGAGTGCTGCCAGGCGGCTGTTGTAGACCAGCGTGAGGTCGTCCACGAGTACCTCGTCGCCCTCGCTGCCCTGTCCGGCGTCGGCGTTGGTCGACACGGTAATCATCAGCGCGCGGGGCTTTGCCGTGATGTCGGTGTAGACGAAGGGGATGCTCACGCGCTGCCACTCCGTGCCGGTGACGCTAATCTTGTTGTTGACGGCGCGTGCCACCACGTTGTCGTACTTCTTGTCTTCCGGGTCCTGGTAGCGTGTGCCGTCGGTGATGGCTGCGCTGACGGTGGCGTAGGGGTGCTTGCTGTTGGCCTCGCTCTGCCTGAACTGCAGCCAGAGCACGAGCGAGTCGGGACGGCTGTTGAGGGCTACGTAGAACGGGTCTCCGTTGCCGTCGACGTCTTTGAGGCTGGTGTCTATGTAGGCGTGGTTGGCCTTGTCTGTGGCAAACATGGATCCGGCGTTCATGCGTCCCGTGGTCATCGTTCCGTTGGCCACGATGCCGAAGATGGAGGTGGCATAGATTCGGGCGCAGGTCGAGCCGTTGCGTCCCTTGTCGCTCTTCTCTATGTGGTGTCCGGCCAGGGAGGCGAAGTCTCCGCTGGCGCTCTCGAAGGAGTGCCAGGCGTTGGGCTCTTCATAGTCCTCAGTCGAAGTGTGCCATGCCTCGAAGTCGCCGTTGGGCACATGGTAGCCCTTGCCCGTGACGAGGGCGTCGCCGAAGCTGACGTTGATCACCTGCTGGAACGTCTCGGTGAGGTCCAGGTCGATGAGAGCGCGCAGTCCGTCGTCGGTGAGCACGGCGGTGATGTTGACGAACAGTTCGCCGAGCATGGGTCCCATCCAGAAGAGCACGCCGGGCTGGTCGCCCTCGGTGACGGTGATGTCCTGGCTGGTGCGCAGGAAGATGGCGTCGCCCGCCTTCTCGGGCACGATACCCTTCAGCTCGACGTTGCCCACGGGCATGGGCGTCTGGCCGTTCATCAAAATGAAGTTCTTGAGGTTCAGGTCGTAGAGGCCGTCGCGCTCGTTTACTGAAATGGTGGCCTTCTGCGTAGAGCCCTGGCCGTTGACCAGCACCAGTATGTTGTCGGTGTAGTCGGTGGCGTGTGCCGTAGCGGTGGCTGCGGCAAGCAGGAGAGAGTAGAAAAGTTTTTTCATTATTGATTAAGTTTATAGGTTATTGAAAGTGTGCCGTAGATGGGGTAGAGCGTCTGCTCGACGGTCTTGAACGAGCTCTTCATCAGCCCTGTGAGTCCCCACGCGAGGTCGGCGCCGACGCCCACTTGCCGGGCTGCTTGGAAGTGCAGGCCCAGGTCGATGCCGGTCTGGAATCGGCGCACGTCGGAGGAGAAGTCGTAGGTAGCGCGCTCCTCCTCCTCGTGGCCCATCTCTATCTTCTGGCCCGTGGGCGTGTCCTTGCGCAGGTAGCCGTCGGAGACGTTGCCGTCGAAGGCTCTTGACGTGAGCAGCGAGAAGTAGGGACCCAGACTTAGCTGCCACCGCTGCGAGAGGCAGTAGGTGGCCTGCACGGGCAGGGTGAACATCCATGCCTTCACGTGCTGCTCCACGCGGCCGGTGTAGAGGCCCTCCAGCTCTTCGCCGCCCTTCACCATCGCCATGTGGTAGCCCTTGGTGGTGACGGTGGCGTCGAGGCCCTTGTGCTCGAAGTGCAGTCCGGCCAGCAGTCCCCATCTGTCGGTGAGGGGCAGGGTGGCTTCGGCGCCTATCAGGAAGTTGGGCGAGAGCCTGAAGCTGTTCAGCTTGCGTATGGTGGCGGGTATGCCTATCGGTGTGGTGGCTCCCAGGCTGTAGCCTGCCCGCAGGCGTATGGCGGGGCTCGGCCCCTCGGCCCTTGCGCTTGTAGCCAGCAGCAGGGCCAGGACAGTGTATAGTGCTATGGATAGTGCTGTTTTCATTTTAATTGTATTTGCCCCCCTACGGCCCCCGAGGGAAGAGCCCCCACCAACCTCCCCCCGAAGGGGAGGCTTAGCCGCGAAAGCTCCCCTCCCTTCGGGGGAGGGGCAGGGGGTGGGGCTTTTGGGGGCTCTTGGGGGCCTCACTCCTCATGCGTACATATTATTTTTACCTTGTCTATGTATAGCGTGGAGCCTATTGCTCCCTCAAACATATCTCCGTGTATGCTGGCCGAGAACACCAGGGCCAGGTTGTAGCCCCTGGCCGTGAGCAGCTCTTCGTCCACGGCGGCCAGCTCGGTGAAGGGTAGCTCGAAGTAGGTCCACTCGTCGGTAGGCTTCACCAAGTCTATGCGCGCCTTTCTCACGATGAGCGGGCTGGTGAGCACGTTATCGCCGTAGAGCACCGTCGGGTGCCCCTCGTCGTCGTGGTTGCGGTAGAGCACGGCATAGATGTCGGCGCTGTCCGTGCGGTTCTCCAGCACCTGCTGCGCCTTGTTCTTGTACTCGGCGCCCCGCTGGTATCGGTAGTAGCCCGTCAGCTTCTGTGGCAGCTGGGTGAAGGGCACGCCCATCTCCGTGCTGTGGAGTGCGTCGCGCAGTGCCAGCTGCGTGTTGAAGTTGCCGAGGAACATGTTTCCCGCTGCGATGGGCCGTCCGGTGCTGCGCCCCAGTGGGCCGGTGTCGAGCGTCGTCAGCCGCAGGCACTTGCCGCCGTCCACTCCGCCGTCGCTCGGCGTGGTGGGATAGTCGTCGGCCCCCTTGCTCTGGTTGGCAATGAAGAAGCCGCCGTTGCCCGACGCCCATATCGACTGGTGGCCGTAGCCCTCCTCCTCATACCACACGTAGTAGCGGCCGTAGGTGGCGTCCAGCTCGTAGCGCTCAAAATCGTAGCTCACAGTGTCGGCCACGGTCACGGTGACGGGTCGGAACGACACCTCGTAGCGACGGCTCCACTGGCGGTCTTCCGACGTGACGGTGTAGGTGACGGGCTGTTGGCTGAAGTCGTGCGTTGAGCCATTCGCCGGCTCGATGGTTGCCCCCGGTGTGATGACGAATCGGGGAGCCATGCGGGTAAGGTCGGCCGAACGGCGCACGGTGAAGGCGATGGCGGTGGTTTCGCTGCCTACGTGCACCAACGAGTCGCTCTCGTGGAAGAATGTTTCTGACGGATGTGCTACCGAGACGCTGGCCTCCAGGATGTCGCACTCGCCGTTCAGCGGTTCGTCTTTGAAGCACCCGCCCAGGGCGAGGCTCAGGGCCAGAAGCTCAAAAAGGTGGCGCCTGCGTTTCAGGGCGCCTATAGATTGATGTAATTTTCCCATTGTCCTAATGCGATTCGTTCGCAATCAGCATACGGGGTGCAAAGGTACAAAAATATTTAAAAAAGCGAAACCAACCCCCTGCAAAATTAACATTCAGCATAAAGGAATAAACTAAATTAACGTTTTTTTAGGTGTCCTCGAAGGGAAGTGCGTCCGCCACGCTTTGCCAATTAATAGAACATAGCTGTAAAGAAAACTGACAAAAAAACGCACCGGAAAAAATCTCAAACCAGCGTAAAAACATGCACACATTGGCATTTTCGTGCAGTTTTTGGCCCTCTTTTTTCTGCACAAACCGGCCAGTTTGCGCAGAAATTAACACGAAGAAACGGCAATTTAACGTTCCTTTACCTCCAGAATGGGCTTTTTGTGATGATTGTTCATCCCTCAAGGCGTCTATGTTTTCATAGCTCCCATTTTCTTAACGCGCTGTATATGAGCACTATCCGATTTATTGACAAGCAAAATCGGGACCCATTTTGCCTATAGTTTGCC
>CAMPCG010000304.1 GCA_946644025.1 uncultured Prevotellaceae bacterium
CACTATAAGGTTCTCCAGGGGAATTCCCAGCTTGTTCACCCAGTACCTCACGGCATTGCCGCTGAGGTTCATGTAGGTCGAGGGCTTGAGAAGGTGGAACCGGCGTCCCTTGAAGGAGACAAGGGCGACGTCGCCGTAGCGCTCTGTCATGAAAACAGCGCCGGATGCCTGAGCCCAGGCATCCAGCACCATGAATCCAAGATTGTGTCTGGTCGAGGCGTACTCGGCACCGATGTTTCCCAATCCTGCTACGAGATAGTCCATGACCCAGACACGGAAAGGGTAAACTACTCTGCGGTCTCTTCTTCGGCGGCAGCGGTCTGGGATGCCATCTGGCGGGTAGCCTTGACAACGCAGATGATGCTGTTCTTCGGAGTTACGACCTGGAGGTTGTCAATCTTGACGTCGCCGGCGACGAGCCTCATGTTGATGTCAAGCTTGGTCGTGTCGAGGGTGATCTCGTCAGGAAGGTCCTTCATGAGGGCGCTGACCTTGATCTCCCTTGCCGTCTGGACGAACTTTCCTCCCTTCTGGACACCGACCGGATGGCCGCTGACCTTGACGGGAACGGAAATCACGATGGGCTTCTCCTCGCTGACTGCCAGGAAATCCGCGTGGAGGCAGATGTCCTCGATCGGATGGAACTGGAATTCGTGGCCTACTGCGGTGTACTTCTGTCCGTTGTCAAGGACGATGTCGATGATGTAGGATGCGGGAGTGTGGGTGATTCCCTTGAGGTCCTTTGCGGAGACAGTGAACAGGACGTTCTCCTTGATGCCTTCTCCGTAGAGGTTGCAAGGTACGAGGCCCTGCCTGCGGAATGCCTTGATAACGGCCTTGTTGCCGACTTCACGGACTTTGCCGTTGAGTTCAAAATGCTTCATTGTGTTTTGTTTAAAATGTGTTACTCAGTTCCGGAATCCCGGAACCCCATTGCACCAAAAGCGCCGGGCGCTTTTATAAGGGCGCGCAAATATAGGAATATTTTCTCAAACCGCAAATTGCCAGCGGATTATTGCACAAGGCCCGTGGCATCGTTCCAGGCTTCCTTCCTGTAGTACTTGTCCAGAAGCGGAGTCCCGTTGGAGGGGAGGTACATGGTCAGGCCGCAGCAGGTCCTGATGTCGAATTCCGAAAGGAACGACGGGGTCGCCGCCTTGTAGGGCAGGCAGGCGTCAAGGGCGCCCTGGAGGACGTCGAGGTCGGAGGCTGAAGCCCCGCTCTTGGCGAAGATGTCCTTCAGGTCGTAGAAGAAGTAGCGGCGTTTCTTGCGCACGTTCCATTCGTCGCCAGTGCCATAGCCATTGTAGTCGAGTTGCAGCATCGACTAGTGGTCCTCGAAATATTTATCGACGTAGAAGCCCAGCTTCCATGAATCGTCGTCGTAGTTCAGGCGCATCATCATCGAACCCAGCTGGTTGCCCTCGGCATTCTGGTACTCGGTGCCTTCCTCGGGCACGTCGGCACCGCCAGGCATGAAGGCATGCCACATGCCGCTTAGCCCGTTGTTGCCCTTATAGACGCGCATTTCGCTTCCCCAAGGCACGTAGGCCGTACCGCCAAACTGCGCCGCCATCTCCAGTCCCAGCTCCACCGAGAAGGGGAAGAAGCGCTCGGGATAGCCAATCATCAGATAACCGGCCTTCGAATGGAAGCGTGCGCCGTCGGTATATTTCGACTTTTTCTGCGTGAAGTCGTGCTGCCAGTTCTGGTCGGTGGTCTTTCCATAGGCCACATGACCTTTCAGCCGGACCCAGCCTTTGGTGAATGGCACCACCCAATAGTCAGGCAACGCCAGACGCACCTGAGGAACGGGACGGGCATTGATGCCCAACGTCTGCGAACCACTGCTCAGCTGGTTGTTCTTCAGCTGCATCGGGAACTCCTTGGCACCCACGGTCAGCACGCCGTGCAGCCAGCGCAGTTCGCCGTAGGCCTGTTGCACGACGACACTGCTGGTATAGTTGAATGGCACTGCCACGTCAACGCCGTAGCCGATGCCCCAATGACGAATGGAGTCCATCTGCAAGGGCCGCTGAACGGCAGCCCGAATGTAGCCATTGGTACTCTCCAGCGAGCTCAGACCGTGCTTATTGGCATTGAGCCACAATGGAGTCTTGCCGTCGGAAACGGAGATTTGTGCTTCGGCCTTGTACTCGAGTCCCTTCAGGGGTTTCAGTTTTTCCGGGCCTAAATAGCCGTCCCACTGCTGAGCCAAACTGGTCAGCGGAACGAAACAGCACAGCAACAAAGCCAAAACCTTAGCCATGCTGCCTTTTTCTTTTCGATATGTCATCGTGTTTCTTTTCTTCATTCTTCATTATATCATGCAACCACGCGCCTCTGCCAATAAAGAGTGTCGCCCGTGGCCCTTCGTTTCATTTTTTTACTCTTTTACCTCTTTACTTTTTTACTCTCCCTTGAACTCGTTCACGAGTCTGATGACTTCGTCCACTTCGTCGTCGGCGAGTGCAGGACTCATGGGCAGCGACAGCTCTTCGCGGCTGATGCGCTCGGTGATGGGCAGCGACAGATGGTGCCACTCAGCATAGCACCGCTGCTGATGGGGAGGGATGGGATAGTGAACGAGCGTCTCCACGCCATGCACGCACAGGTATTGCTGCAGGGCATCGCGCCGCGGGGTGAATATGGGGAACAGATGGTAGACGTTCTCGGCATCGGCCGTCCGTGCAGGCAGCGTGATGAGGGGATTGCTGATGCCCTGCTCGTAGCGGCGGGCTATCTGCCGGCGACGCTCGTTGTCATCGTCAAGATGGCGAAGCTTCACCCGCAACAGGGCAGCCTGCATCTCGTCCAAGCGCGAGTTGCGCCCCACATAATCGAAAACGTACTTCCGGCTGGATCCATAGTTGCCCAGCGAGCGGATGATGTCAGCCAGTTGGTCGTCGTCGGTCGTCACGGCGCCTGCGTCGCCCATGGCACCGAGGTTCTTGCCCGGGTAGAAGCTGTTTCCCGCCGCATGGCCCAGCGAACCCGTTCGTTTTAATTGATAATTCTTTCTCCGCTTCGCTACAAAAGCGTCGCTTCGCGCCGAGCGGACAATTGATGATTGGCCATTGTCTGGCGCACAGTCAGTCTGCTGTGAATTGCCAGCCTTCAACTGCGCCATAGCTCCGTGTGCCTGGGCATTGTCTTCGACGAGCAACAAGTTGTGCCGGCGACAGAAATCGCCGATGCGGTCGGTATAGGCATTGCGGCCGTAGAGATGAACAATCATGACGGAACGCGTGCGCTCGGTGAGGTGTTGCTCCAGCAACGAGTCGTCCATCTCAAGGGTGTCCCAACGCGGCTCAATGAGCACAGGCCGCAGCCCGTTCTCGCTGATGGCGAGGATGGAGGCAATATAGGTGTTGGCAGGCACCATGACCTCGTCGCCCTCATGAATCAACCCCATCTGCAGATAGGCGCGGTAGATGAGTGTCAGCGCATCGAGCCCGTTGCCAACGCCTATGCAATGGCGTGTGCCGATGTACGACGCGTATTCCGACTCGAAGGCCTTCACCTGCTCACCTTGCAGGAACCAGCCCGAGTCTACCACCCCCCTTACTGCCTCATGATACTCCCGGGCATGGAGGGCCGTCACCTTCTGAAGGTCAAGGAACTTGATCATGTAGTTCTTTTATTATTTATAATAACGCGCGTACCTACTCTTTATTGCATCTGTCCGACAAAAAAAGAAGGGAATGACACCGTTGATGCCGCACCGACCTCAAAGAGGTCGAATTTCAGCGCTCGGCGACGAAGGAGACGCTTGCGGAGCGCAGCGGAGCAAGAACTCTCCGCTCGGCCCGCAGGGACGCTTTTGTAGCGCAGCGGAAAAAGAACTATCAACTATTAACTATCAACTCTCCCCTCGGCCCACAGGGACGCTTGCGGAGCGCAGCGGAGCAAGAACTCTCAACTATCAACTATTAACTAT
>CAMPCG010000305.1 GCA_946644025.1 uncultured Prevotellaceae bacterium
ATGTGATAAGCAAATATTCTTCCACAACACGGCCCCCCCACGCCAACATCAATACCGACTATGCCTTCGACCAGATACCCGACTCCGTCATCGCAAAGCGTCTTGCCTCCATGCACACCGTCATTCCCATGACCTTCAACCAGGAGGTGCGCGCCCACATCCGCATGTACCTTAACCGCATGCGCAACCGTCTGGACGTGATGCTCACCCTGTCGGAGTACTACAACTCGCTGTTCGAGGAATCGCTGGCGCGCTACGACGTGCCCGAGGAGCTGAAATACCTCACCATTGTCGAATCGGCCATGAACCCCCAGGCCACCTCGCGTGTCGGAGCCGCTGGCCTGTGGCAGTTTATGTACACCACCGGCAAGAACTACGGCCTTGAGGTGAACTCCATCATCGACGAACGCCGCGATGCCTACAAATCGTCGGACGCTGCCGCCCACTACCTCCACGACCTCCACAATGTCTTCGGCGACTGGCATCTGGCCATTGCCGCCTACAACTGCGGACCGGGCAACGTCAACAAGGCCATCGCCCGCAGCGGCGGCAAGCGCAACTTCTGGCAGATCTACCCCTATCTCCCCCGCGAAACCCGAGGCTATGTGCCTGCCTTCATTGCCGCCGCCTACATCATGAACTTCTATCCCGAACACGGCCTGCACCCCAAGCGCGTCACCATCCCCCTTCGCACCGACACCGTGATGGTTGAGCGCAACATGACCTTTGCCAATGTCAGCAAATATATAGGTATCGACATCGATGAGCTCCGCGGCCTCAACCCCCAATACCGCGCCGACTATATCCCCGGCCAAAACGGTTCCTATCCCCTCTGCATCCCCACCAACAAGATGAACGACCTCATCCAGCATGCCGAGGAGATCTTCCGCGACAGCGAGGACTCTCTCTCGGCGGCACCTGTCGTCGTGGCACCGGCCGAACCCCGTCCCGTGGCCAAGAAACAGAGCT
The DNA here is from genome assembly GCA_946644025.1 of uncultured Prevotellaceae bacterium. The sequence continues at coordinate 970 of CAMPCG010000305.1, forward strand.
CCTCGTCGCACCGCAAGAGCGGCAACGTCTACCACAAAGTACGCCGAGGGGAAAACCTCACCTCCATTGCCGCCAAACACGGCACCACCGTACACAATATCAAAAAGCTCAACAACCTCCGTTCCGACCGCATACGCTATGGCCAACGGCTCAGAGTGAAATAAACGCTCCGGTCACCCACCATCTATCTTAATACTCGCCGACCATGAAAAAGACATTGTTGCTCATCTGGCGCATCATACGCAACAAATACGTTGCCGCCACGCTTATCTTTCTGCTCTTCTACATCTTTCTGGGCGAGAACAATGTCCTGGTGACCCACCGTCTGCAGCGCGAAGTGTCCGAGTTGAAGAAGGAGGCCAAACTCATCGAAAAGGGCATCGAGCAGGACAGCATCGCTGCCGTCTCGCTTATCGACAATCCCGAAGCCATCGAAACCTACGGGCGCGAAAACTACTACATGAAACGCCAGAACGAAGACATCTTTATCGTCAAAGAATGACCACTGCCATGCGCCGCCGCCTCACCCTCCCGCTGATCTGCCTTGCCGCCATACTGATGTTCGCCTCGTGCGAGAGTGTTAAACGTTTCCTCAACCGCGACCTGGAGGAGGAGGACTACTCACTGGGCGAGCTCTACGTGGACGAATACGTCAAGGAGGTACCCTACGTCCCGACAGTCTCCGACGAGGCTCGACGCTCAGGCAATGTCAACGCCCTCGGCATCGAGCGCGGCCCCGACGATAACGAGGAGCTCTACAACGCCATCCAGACCTGGATGGGCACCCCCTACCGCTATGGCGGGAACGACAAGAACGGGGTCGACTGCTCCGGCTTTGTAGGCCACATCTACCGCAAAGTGTACAAGATCAACCTGCACCGTGTGGCCAACGATATGCAGGAGGACGTCACGCTCATCTCCAAAAGCGAACTGCGCGAAGGCGACATCGTCTTCTTCACCAACAGCAAAGGTCGAGTGTCGCATGTAGGCATCTACCTCAAGGACGGTCTCTTTGTCCACTCCTCCACCTCGCGCGGAGTCATCATCAGCCGTCTCGACGACAAATACTGGAGCAAGCATTTCTACAAAGGGGGCCGCAGGCAATAGGACCCCACCACCGCTGCAGCCGGACAAAAAAAAGAAAGAGCGGGCGCTTCGGATGAAGCTCCCGCTCTCTTTATCCCACCGAAGGGTGTTACTTCTGCTTGGGGTTGTAGAAGACGAACTGGTCGTCGATCACATCGATGATAATGGTGTCGTTGGTCTTGATTTTCTCCTCGAGAATCTGGCGCGACAGCTCGTTCAGTATCTCCCGCTGGATGACGCGCTTCACCGGACGGGCACCCATGGCCGGGTCGTAGCCTATGCGTGCCAGGTGGTCGATGGCCTCGTCGGTGGCGGAGATGAGAATCTCGTTCTTCTCCAACATCTTGGCAGCGTTGTTCAACTGAATCTTCACCACCTCGCGAATCTGGCTCTGCGTCAGCGGACGGAACATCACTATCTCGTCGATACGGTTCAGAAACTCAGGACGCACCTGCTGTTTCAGCAGTTCAAGCACAGCACGCTTGGTCTCCTCCAGCTCGTAGTCGCTCATCGAGCTGCCCTCCAGCCGCTGGCGGATGATGTCGCTACCCATGTTCGAGGTCATGATAATCACCGTGTTCTTGAAGTCGGCGGTACGACCCTTGTTGTCGGTCAGTCGGCCGTCCTCCAACACCTGAAGCAAGGTGTTGAACACGTCGGGGTGCGCCTTCTCGATCTCGTCGAAGAGGACGATGCTATACGGCTTGCGGCGCACAGCCTCGGTCAGCTGGCCGCTCTCGTCGTAGCCCACATATCCCGGAGGCGCTCCGATGAGACGCGACACGCTGTGCCGCTCCTGGTACTCGCTCATATCGATACGCACCATCATGTCCTCATCGTCGAACATCACCTCGGCAAGGGCTCGTGCCAACTCGGTCTTGCCCACGCCCGTGGTACCAAGGAAGAGGAAGGAGCCTATCGGGCGACGGCCGTCGCTCAGTCCCGTACGGCTACGGCGTATGGCGTTGGCGATGGTGCTGATGGCCTCGTCCTGACCCACCACACGCTTGTGCAGCTCGTCCTCCAGGTGGAGCAGCCGCTCGCGCTCGCTCTGCAGCATCCGCGTCACGGGGATGCCCGTCCACTTCGACACCACCTCGGCTATCTGTTCCGAGTCCACCTCCTCGTTAATCATTGCATTGTCGGCCTGCATCTCCTTCAGCTGCTGCTTCAGGTCGGCCACGTGCTTCTCGGCCTCCTTGATGCGTCCGTAGCGCAGCTCGGCCACACGGCCATAGTCGCCCGAACGCTCAGCCTGTTCGGCCTCGAACTTATAGCTCTCGATGTTTTTCACCTCCGACTGGATGCTCTCCACGATGGTCTTCTCGCTCTGCCAACGGGCCTTCATCTGGTTCCGTTGCTCGCTGAGGTCGGCAATCTCCTTGCCCAGCTGGGCCAGCTTGTCGGTGTCGTTCTCGCGCTTGATGGCCTCGCGTTCGATTTCCAGCTGGCGGATACGGCGCTCAATCTCGTCCAGTTCCTCGGGCACCGAGTCAATCTCCAGACGCAGTTTGGCGGCGGCCTCGTCGATCAAGTCGATAGCCTTGTCCGGCAGGAAACGGTCGCTGATATAACGGTGGCTCAATTCGGCGGCGGCGATGATGGCCTCGTCTTTGATACGCACCTTGTGGTGAACCTCGTAACGCTCCTTCAGTCCACGCAGTATGCTGATGGTGTCGTTCACATCAGGCTCGTCGATCAGCACACTCTGGAAACGGCGTTCCAGCGCCTTGTCCTTTTCGAAGTACTTCTGATACTCGGCCAGGGTGGTGGCGCCGATAGCCCTCAGTTCGCCACGTGCAAGGGCAGGCTTCAGGATATTGGCTGCATCCATGGCTCCCTCGCCACCGCCGGCACCCACCAACGTGTGGATCTCGTCGATG
>CAMPCG010000306.1 GCA_946644025.1 uncultured Prevotellaceae bacterium
ATAAGTATGAAGAGACTGATTGTTTTCATAGCATTTATCATTGGCTGCACCACACTGAGTTTAGCACAAAGCGTAACACGCACACAACATCGGGCAGCCCTGACGACCGACGCCGTCAGCACGGGCACGGTAACCATACGCAAGCCCGACTATATCAATATCTCGACCGACAATGGCAAGGAGCAGCTCACCATGGACGGTACGAGGTTCACCATGACCCTTGCCGGCAAGAAGCACGTCACCGACAGCAGAGCCAAGAACAAGCAGTTTGCCACGTTCCACAAGGTGCTGCAGGCCGTCATCAACCGTCAGCCCATTCCCACGAGCGACGACATGACGGTCAGCACGTCGGGTGGCCAGACCACCATCACCATTACGCCCGCAGGCAAGAAGCGCCAGCTCTTTACCTCGTTTGTCATGGTGGTCGACAGCAAGAGCCAGTCCATGAAGAGTCTGCGTATGAATGGCCGTAAGGGCGACTATACCCTTTATACGTTCAAATGAGAGGCTTACGACACATCTTACTGTTCGCAGTGCTGATACAGGCACTGGCTGTCAGCGGCCAGCACATCACGGGTGTGGTCACCGACGCCGAGACGGGCGACAGCATCCCCATGGCCAGCGTGGTCTATAAGGGACACCATGTTGCTGCCGTGTCAGACGTCAACGGGCGCTACTCCGTAGCCCGCCACGAGGGCTGGAACCTGACGTTCAGCGCCGTGGGCTACAAGTCGCGCATCGTGGCCGTGACCGCCAAGACGCGCCAGCGGCTGAACATCAAGCTGACCCCCGACCGCCAGCTGCTGGCCGAGGTGACCGTCAAGGCCAAGCGCCAACGCTACAGCCGGAAGAACAATCCGGCGGTAGAGCTGATGCGCCGCGTGGTGGCAGCCAAGAAGCGCACCGACCTGACGACGAACGACTACTACCAGTATAATAAGTACGACAAGATCACGCTGTCGCTCAACGACCTGAAGGCCGAACAGCTGGAGCAGGGACTCTTCAAGAAGCACCCGTGGCTGGTAGAGCAGGTTGAGACCAACAACGCCACGGGCAAGATGATACTGCCGGTGAGCGTCGACGAGACGGTGTCGCAGAAGATATACCGCCGCGAGCCCCGCTCGGAGAAGACCATCATCATGGGTCAGACGTCGAAGGGACTGAACGACCTGTTCCAGACGGGCGACATATTGAACACCGTCATGAAGGACGTGTTCACCGACGTCGACCTCTACCAGGACCACATCCGTCTGCTGCAGTACCCCTTCATATCGCCCATCTCGAACGAGGGTATCGGTTTCTACCGCTACTATATCGAGGACACCATCAAGATAGACCGCGACTCGTGCATCCACCTGCACTTCCTGCCCAACAACCAGCAGGACATGGGATTCCGCGGCGACCTGTACGTGCTGAAAGACTCGTCGCTGCACGTGCGCCGCTGCCAGATGACCATACCCAAGCAGAGCAACGTCAACTTCGTCGAGAACGTCAGCATGCTGCAGGAGTACGAGCAGCTGGCCGACGGCCAGTGGGTGCTCTCGAAGGACGAGATGACCACCGACCTCACGCTGGCCAGCTTTCTGCGCAGCGTCACCGTGGCACGTACCTCACGGCTGACCGACTACAGCTTTGCCGCCGTGCCCAAGAAGCTGTTCAAGGGCATGGCCAAGGAGGTGACCGAGGCCGACGCCCAGATGCGCGACGAGCAGTTCTGGCAGCAGTACCGCCAGGTGGAGCTGACCAAGAGCGAAAGCTCGATGGACAAGTTCGTACACCGCATCGAGAACATCAAGGGCATGAAGTACGTCATCTTCGGACTGAAGGCGCTCTTCGAGAACTCCATCGAGACGAGCACCCCCAACTACATCGACATCTGTCCGGTAAACACCATCCTGACCAAGAACTACGTCGACGGCTGGCGCTCACGACTGAGCCTGAAGACCACGGCCAACCTCAACAAGCACTTCTTCCTCTCGGGCTACTACGGTCACGGATGGGGCAGTCGCAAAGACTACTACATGGCCGAGCTGACCTACTCGCTCAATGCGAAGAAGTACCTGCCCCACGAGTTTCCGCGGCGCACGCTGACCGTCCAGATCAACAAGGACGTATGCTCGCCGGGCGACCGTTTCATGGACACGGACAAGGATAACTTCATGGTAGCACTGAAATGGGCCGAGACAAACAAGATGATGCTTTACAACCGCTGGCAAGTGACCTTCGACTACGAGACAGACTGGGGACTGAAGGCCACCGTCACGGGAAAGCGCGAGGAGAACGAGGCGTGCGGCGCCATGAGTTTCCAGACGCTCGACCAGCCACGGCCTACCGAGTACCGGCGTACGGGCAACGGCCTCTTCATGCGCACCACCGAGGTGACCGGCCGACTGCGCTACGCCCCGGGCGAGACCTACATCAACAACAAGCTGCGCCGGCGCGTCATCAACTTCGACGCCCCCGTGTTCAGCCTGACCCACACCATCGGTTTCGACGGCGTGCTGGGCGGACAGTATAACTACAACTTCACCGAGGCCCACATCTACAAGCGCTTCTGGCTGAGCAGCTGGGGCAAGCTGGACGTCGACGTGAAGGGTGGCATACAGTGGAACCAGGTGCCCTATCCGCTGCTGATACATCCCGCGGCCAACCAGTCGTACATCATTGCCCCGGAGACGTTCAACCTCATCAACACGATGGAGTTTCTGAACGACCGCTTTGCCTCGCTCATGGTGTCGTGGGACCTGAACGGCAAGATATTCAACCGACTGCCGCTCATCAAGAAGCTGCACTGGCGCGAGTACATCGGCGTGCGCATGCTGTGGGGCACGCTGACCGACAAGAACAACCCCTACTTGGCACAGAACAGCAACAGCAGCCGGCTGATGCACTTCCCCGACGGCTGCCACATCATGGACCCCAAGCGTCCCTATGCCGAGATCGTGGTGGGCATCCACAACATCTTCAAGATATGGCACATAGAGTATGTGCGAAGGCTTAGCTACAACTCGTTGCCCACAAGTCCCAAGTGGGGCATGCGCTACGTCATTGCGCTTAGCTTCTAATTACCTCCCCCATCCCCCCCGGGGGGGAGCCGTGAGTCAACCGATGCAGTGCATCAGGAAGTCGACGGCACCGTTGACGCCGAACTTGCGCACGTCGAGCGAGATGTCGTAGTTGCGGGCGTCGGTCCAGTCGCGGCCGGTAAAAGTCTTGGTGTACAGCTCGCGGCTGTAGTCGTTGTCGACGATCATGGCCGCAGCGTCGTGCTCGCTGATGTCGTACTTCTCGGCAATACGTCGCTTACGGCAGTCCAGGCTGGAGTGTACGAAGATTTTCAGTGCGTTGGGGTGGTCGGCAAAGATGTCGAAGCCGCAACGGCCCACGATGACGCACGACTCCTCGGAGGCAATGCGGCGAATGGTCTCAGCCTGCGCCTTAAACAGCTCGTGGCTCGTCTGGTCGTGCTCCTGTCCGCTGTACTCGGCGTGCGTCATGTAGTTACGGTAGAAGTTGGTGAAGTCGTCGCGCCACAGCGGGTTGCGGGCCTCGATTTTCTCCATGGCCTTCTCTACGGTGTGATAGCGGGCAGCCACCTCGTTCAGTATCTGCTTGTCGAGCAGCTTCACGCCCAGCCGGCTGGCCAGCGCGGCCCCAATCTCGTGGCCACCAGTGCCAAACTGGCGACTGATAGTAATGACAAACTGTTCTTCTCTATTCATAGTTTTGGCTTTTTAGGGGTTTCTGTTGCAAAGATACGAATAAGTGAGCGTAAAACCAAATAAAACTTGTTTTAATTTGTTTTTTTCCGAACGAAAGTATCTTCGAGCGCAGCTCAAGGATACGAAAAAGTGAGAACAACACAATACGAAAACGCCATTATATCGCATGCGCGCGCGTATAGGGATGGGTAACAGCAAAACATGTGTCCT
>CAMPCG010000307.1 GCA_946644025.1 uncultured Prevotellaceae bacterium
ACATCATGGCCCGCTACGGCAGCCATCCGCAGGTGCGCATCATCCGCATGCGTAAAGTGCCGTTCATCGACTCCACCGGCCTGCACAACCTGGAGAATATGTGCCAGATGAGCCAGAAGGAGGGCGTCACGGTCGTCCTCTCGGGCGTCAACGCGAAGGTCGAGAGCGTGCTCCGGCGCAACAAGTTCGAAAAGTTAGTGGGCGAGCAGAACATCTGCAGCCACATCGACCTGGCCCTGGCCCGTGCCCGCGAGATCGTGGGCAATTAGACCGCCGCGGAAGGCCCCTGGCAGGAAGACCGGAATACCGGAAGCCAAAATTGCGTTAATTCTCGCAAATCGCTCGTTGGTTCCAACTTTTTTTCGTAACTTTGCCGACCCAAAAGCAAACAACTCAATGGAAAGAAGACCCTTAATACTTATTTCTAACGACGACGGCTACCAGGCCAAGGGCATCAACAGCCTCGTTGACATGCTGACAGACGTTGGCGACATCGTGGTGTGTGCCCCCGAAGGGCCGCGCTCGGGGTTTGCCTGTGCTTTCTCGGCCACGACGCCACTGCTGCTGACGCTGCGCCAGCAGCGCGATGGCGTGGAGATATGGTCGTCGAACGGCACACCTGTCGACTGTGTGAAGCTGGCCCTGAGCGAGATTCTCAAGGACCGTCGGCCCGACATGGTGATAGGTGGCATCAATCACGGCGACAACGCTTCTGTGAACACGCACTACAGCGGCACGATGGGCGTCACCCTCGAAGGGTGCATGAAGTACATACCCTCAGTGGCCTATTCGCTGTGCTCGCACCGTGAGGATGCTGACTTTGAGCCGCTACGCCCCTACATCCGTAAGTTTACCCGCATGGTGCTTGACAAGGGACTGCCGAAGGGCGTCTGCCTGAACATCAACTTCCCCGTGGTGGAGAAGGACGAGAACTATGCGCCCGAGCGGGGGAAGACCAGCGTCGTGGGCGACTTCCGCGGCGTAAAAGTATGCCGCATGGCTGCCGGGACGTGGGACAACGAGGTGACGCGCTGCCATCATCCGCGTGGCTACGACTACTACTGGATGGTGGGAAACTACCAGAACGACGAGCCCGAGGCTGACGATACTGACAACTGGGCACTGACCCACGGCTACATCGCCATCACGCCCACGCACATCGACGTAACGGCCTACGAGGCCATGGAACAGCTGAAAGATTTTACTGTTGTCCCCTAACTCCCCTTTAACTCCCCTTTAACTCCCCTTTAACTCCCCTTTAACTCCCCCTTAAAAGTGAAGTACTACCTCATAGCCGGTGAAGCCAGTGGCGACCTGCATGCCTCGCGACTTATCAGGTCGCTCCGCGAACTTGACACTGCTGCCGAGTTCCGTTTCATCGGTGGCGACCTGATGGCTACCGAGGCTGGTTGCATGCCCGTGAAGCACTATAAGGAGCTGGCTTACATGGGCTTCATTCCCGTGCTGTTGCATCTGCGCACCATACTCAGCAATATGCGCGCGTGTAAGAAGGACATTGCCCGTTGGCAGCCCGACGCCGTCATCCTGGTGGACTATCCGGGCTTCAACCTCAGCATTGCCAAGGACGTGAGAAGGAGAAAGGAGAAAGGAGAAAGGAGGAAGGAGAAAGGAGAAAGGAGAAAGGAGGAAGGAGGAAGGAGAAAGGAGAAAGGAGAAAGGAGAAAGGAGAGACCGCAGGTGTACTATTACATCTCGCCGAAGATATGGGCGTGGAAAGAGTATCGCATTAAGAACATCAAGCGCGATGTTGATGAGTTGTTCTCCATCCTGCCTTTCGAGGTAGACTTCTTTGAGCGGAAACACCATTATCCCATCCACTATGTCGGTAATCCCACTGCCGACGAAGTGCGCGAGTTTTTGGCCACCTCGAAGACCGTAAGGGGGGCGTCCATTGCCATCCTCTGCGGCAGCCGTAAGCAGGAGATCAAGGATAACCTGCCCGCCATGCTGCAGGTGACCGACCGTTATAGTGACTGCTACGACGTGGTGATTGCCGGTGCCCCGTCAGTTGAGCCGGCTTATTACGAGCCTTTCCTTCAGGGGCACAAGGTAAGGATTGTCTTTGGTCAGACCTATGAGCTGCTCTCGCGGGCTCATGCGGCACTGGTCACCAGCGGTACTGCCACCCTTGAGACGGCGTTGTTCGGCGTGCCCCAGGTGGTCTGCTACGAGACACCTCTGCCGCGTCTCATCGGTTATCTGCGAAAAAAGATTCTGAAGGTGCCGTTCATCTCGCTGGTCAACCTGATTGCCGGTCGAGAGGTGGTTCGTGAGTTGGTGGCTGACACGTTCACTGTGGACAACATCGATAAGGAGTTGCGCGCCGTGCTTGACGGCCCGCAGCGCGATGCTATGCTGCAGGGCTATCGCGAGGTGTGGAAGCGCCTCGGCACGGCCAAGGCTCCCGACAATGCTGCCCGTCTCATGTTGGAATGTCTCAACAGGGAGTGACACTTTACCTCCTCAACTCCACTCTCCCGTCTGGTAAAGCCAGTCGGCATGGTCGGGCACGCTGACCCACAGCGCGTCGTTGCGGTAGGGGTAGTTCTCGGCAGGTGCAGCCACGCTCAGCAGCACCATGCAGCACAACGTCAGGAGGAACTTCTTCATCGGGCGTTTACAGTTTATGTCAGTCCGTCGAGCTGGCGCTTCAGGGCCTGCAGGTCGTCGCGCACGCCGATGAGTCGTGAGATGACGTCGGCAGTTTTGTCGGCACCGTCGCGGTTGTTGTTGATGATTTTCTTGGCAGCGGCAATCTTGAAGCCGCGCACCTTGACCAGGTTGTGGATGAGGCGTATCTGCTCAATGTCCTTCTCAGAGTACTGTCGCACCTTGCTCGGTCCGGCCGTCTTTGGCTTCAGGTAGGGGAACTCCGTCTCCCAGTAGCGCAGGGTGCTCTCGTTTAGGCCGAACATCTCGGCCACCTCCTTGATGGAGTAGTAGAGCTTGAGGTTCTTGTTGAGGTTCAATGCCATGACGATTTTTGCTATTTGACTATTTTACGATTTACAATTTGCTATTTGGAGCATTTGGGTGCAAAGATACATCATTTCCGGCAGACGGCAAAACGAAAGCGCCATTTTTTTTTTGTAACTCAAGTGGACTCAATAAAGATATATTCGCAGGCACTACAAAAAAACGGCGTAAAATTATGTCAATGAAGTGAACGAGTACAATTTACAAGTCTACGATGACTACCGCAGCTTCGGTTTTGCCATTCGTCCCGTTCTGAAATAAAGTCGCATACCGATGAATGAGAACAGGCTTGGCCGCCCTGCTGTGGGTGGCCAAGCTTGTTTTTTGCCCTTTCGCTTGGTGGTTTCACGGAAAATGCGTAACTTTGCACCCAAATTGGCAAATGGCGCTTTTGTCCATGGCCGGAGTAAATCGTAAAAAGTAAATCGTTAAATAAAAAATGCAAATGTTGACTGCAAAAGAGATCCGTGACTCGTTCAAACAGTTTTTCGAGTCAAAAGGACATGCCATCGTGCCATCGGCCCCGATGGTGGTGAAGGACGACCCGACGCTGATGTTTACCAACGCCGGTATGAACCAGTGGAAGGATATTATATTAGGTACGCGCGACCCAGAGCCGCGCCGCCGGGCCGACACGCAGAAGTGTCTGCGCGTCTCGGGTAAGCACAACGACCTGGAGGAGGTGGGCCACGACACGTACCACCACACCATGTTCGAGATGCTGGGTAACTGGTCCTTCGGCGACTACTTCAAGGAGGGCGCCATCGACATGGCCTGGGAGTACTTGGTTGACGTGCTGAAGCTGAACCCCGCCGACCTCTACGTCACCGTGTTCGAGGGCTCGCCCGAAGAGAACATCCCCCGCGACGACGAGGCTGCCCGCTACTGGGCCAAGCACGTGCCTGAGGACCACATCATCAACGGCAACAAGC
>CAMPCG010000308.1 GCA_946644025.1 uncultured Prevotellaceae bacterium
CCGGTGTCGTTGGTCTTGGTAGTAAGGGCGACGATGCTGTCGGCGGCCAGTGTGTCGCTGGCTACCGACAGCCAGTCGCTGCCTTCGTCGATGGTGACAGCAATAGTCCCCGTGTCGGCTGTCCGTCCGCTGATGCTCACGGTCAGGCTCTCGTAGGCTGCGCGCCAGCCGAGGGCTGGGGCGTCGTCGTCGCCGGTGTCAGCGGCAGAACCGCCTACCACACTGACTGTCCATGCGCCCGGTGTGGCGGGCGTGGGCGGTGTGGGGGCGTCGGTATCGTCGTGGCAGGCCGCGAGCAGGGCGGCCAGCGTCAGGAGGGCTATTGCTGTTCGTTTCATCTTTCTTTCTTTTTTCTATCTACGGACTTTCGGGACTTTTTGGACTTGTCCTTAGAGTCCGTGGAGTCCGTCAACTATATACTACTTCTTGTCCGGTGCCTGGTTGTAGTTGCCGCTGGCCTGTGAAATCTGCGGAACGTCCTTGTTCTTGCTGTTCTTGTTGAAGTCGCTGTTCTTGTTCAGCAGGTCGTCAGCAGTAGCCGTATCCAGTCCGAGGCCGATGCGCAGGTAGCCCTTGATGCCGCGGTCCTCATACTTCTTGATAAAGTAGTTCTGGGCATACTCTTGGATGGCGGGTTCGTCGAAGAGAGTCCATATCGGCTCGACGATGAACGACAACGGGGAGGCCATGCTCTGGGAGGGCTTCTTGTCGTCGGCGGTGTACATGGAGTTCACCCAGTCCTTCAGGGCGGTCAGCCAGCGGTCGCGGTCGTTCACCTTCTGGCCGAGGATGATGTCCATCAGGGTGTTGGTCGTTTTAATGGCGCTGCCGCCGTAGATGTAGAGGTCGGGGTTACATTCGTGCAGTGTCTCCACACCTTCTTCTGAGTAGCTGAATGAGCCCGATACATTGAACTGTCCTCCTGCGGCGGCTGCTAAATGTCCGCTGAATGAGCCGGTACCGTCGAGCATGCGGTCGAGGGCGTGGCAGTGTACGACGATGCCGCCGCCGAAGTCACCGCCGGCAATGAAGAAGGGGCCGTAGTCGTTGTCGAGTTGGTTCAGCACCTGGTCGGCAGCCGTATAATCCTTTTTCGTGGGCACCAGCGCATTGTAGAGCTTGTTGTAGGCCGATGTGAAGTTACCCGAGAAGACACCGCCAAACGTGTGGGATACCGACCGGTCTAATTGGTCGTACATGGCATCGATTTCCGTTTGTTGCTCGGCTGTCAGTCCATTTGCGTTCAGGCCGGTTCTCCCCCTGCGCTTATTTAGTCTGGCATAGCGCTCCATCATCGCGTCGATTTCGTCTTCCGCTGCGTTGTCGTTACCAGCGTCTATTTTGTTATTCTTTTTATTTACAGCGTAGGCGCGGATTTCGGCGGGCGAGACAACCACGTTGTACATCGGTGCGAAGCGGTTGATGACATAGTCCACGGCGCTCTCCGTCTGGGTCTTCTTCGACTTGTAGTCACCTTGTGCCGAGAAATTGATAGCCCCGAAACTGATGCTCAGTTTCAGGTTGAAAGTCACGTCCTTCACCTTCACCATGCTGCTGTCCAGCATCTGTGCCGTCAGTTCGGAGATGGCGATGGGCGTCTCGGTGTAGGCCGACGGACCCAGTCCCCCGTTTTTCTGCAAATCCTCGATGTAGGCGATGTTGAAGATGTTGTTGGGCTTCTTAATCTTCGTAGGCTCAAACTTCTCTTTGCTGTTCGCCTTGTTATACACGTTGAGCACGTAGTCGTAGTCGATGCCGCAGCCCACGCCCTGTCCGGAGAAGGCCAGTCCGCTGCCGTTAGTGGGAGCCTTTCCATCAATGAATGGTGTCTGGCGCACGGTGACCTTCTGGAACTCGCCGTCGCTATTGCCGATGGTGAGGGTGGTGGTGCGGTCGTAGCCGGTGGGGTTCTCGTCGAAGAGCAGGGTCAGGGTCTGCGTGCCCTCGTAGGTCACCTGCCAGTCCTTGATCATCACCCAGTCGGCATCCTTGCCCAGGTTGGCGGTCCAGAGGCCGTCGGCGGTTACTTTCACGTCGATGGCGTCGCTCTTCATCTCGGTCTCGATGCCGCGTGTGAGCAGTTCCGAGTCGAGGGTGACGGTCGAAGTCTTCTCCGACCCGTTGTCGTCGTCATCGTCCTTGCAGGAGGTGACGCCGAGGCTGAGACCGCACACCAGTGCGGCCATCAGCCAGAAGTTCATTCTTTTTTTCATGTTCATTTTGTTTTTATATTATATATATAAATAATGTATAGGCTTTACCTGATGACTTCCTCGCGGTAGGTTGGCGGTGTCACTTGTTTGCCGTCCACCCAGTAGTATTGGTTCTTGTAGGCATCGTCCAAGGTGTAGTCGATGATAAAGCGGTATGAATCAAGGCGGTAGTCGCCATCTTCATCGATAGCTGGTTCGACATGGTAGGGGTACAGGGTGATGCCGTTCTCCGAGCGTGTGGCATAGTCATCATCGCCACGGTCGTAGAGTCGGATGACACGGAACAGCAGCACCGGTGCTCGCCACATGTCGAGGCATACGTTATAGTTCCATGTATTCATTTCGTAGATGTAGTTGTTGACCTTATTAGCATAGGGCACTGAGTGCGTGCGTGGCTCCGTTACGTTGGCTCCTTGCAACTTGGCATAGTAATATAGAGCCTGGCAATAGACGTAGGGATCCTCGGCGCGCTTGGCCACGAGGTCGTCGGAGGCGATGTCCTGCAAGTAGATGGGGTCGGTGGAGAATGCCGACGGCCAGTAGAACAGTTTCGATGCCACCTTCGGGTAGGTGGTCCAGTGGTAGAAGGTGGGCTGTCGCTGATTTACTACATGGAGTTGCGTCATGTCGGTGGGATAGTTATACCAGCGCAACACTTTCTGCTGCCCAGTGGAGTTGTCGTCGTCGGTGTAGCCCACGGAGTTGAGTTGGACGGCGGCTTCCGGTCTGCCATCCTCAGGCGGCGTCACCGACTTGTAGAGGTGGCGGGGGTCAATTCCTGCATAGTTCACGAGTGTCCTCATGTTGCGTACATTGGAACCAACGGTGTTTTGCAGTGCGTCGTCGGTGACAGACTGCATGTTGGCGGTGCAGGCCCATAGCCACGTCATCATCTTCATGGCCATTTCGCGGTTGGGCAGGTTGGTGATGCGGCGCCCGTCGGCACTGGGTGTCAGGCCCTCGAAACTGATGAAGTAAGTGAAGGGAGCCTTGTCGAAGTAGGTTCCGCCGGCACACTTCACGGGAATCCAGCGGTTGCCGTCCTTGTCCTTATACACGTTGTAGTAGCAGTAGTGGGCTCTGCCGGTGAACTCGCTGGTGTCCCACTTCTCTGGGTCGTTGTTCGACCTCTCTGTTATCTCGGGGCCGTTATCGCCGTTGGGGCCTGGCTTTTCCCACTCCTCGGGGTACTCGTCGTAGTAGCGATAGACGGTATGGATGTTGGCACCCTGGAACTGGGCGGTGGGGGCGGGCTGCGAGCCGCCGTTCAGGTCCTCGCCCGTGGCGTGGCGGATGACCCAGCGATACTTGTCGTCGCCGAAGAAATCCTTGTAGTTAGACACCATGGCGCCCATCGTGGTGCAGTCGAACTTGATGTTCTCCATGCTCTTCTTTACATCCCTTAAGACGGCGTGGTGCAGGTTCTTCTCAGCGTTCGTCGTGCCGTTGGTGTAGCTGGCCTCATAGAGCGTGCATTTCCACGATGACTTGGTCCACCACGAATAGCCGTTGTAGAGCAGGTTGATGCCGTCGCGGTCGATGCAGTCGGCCAGTTTTGCCAGTTCAACGTTCATGGCGTTCTCTGCTATCTGATGCTTCTCCCACGCTGCTGCCACGCGCTGCCAGAAGTACTGGTTGTGGTACATCAGGTTGGCCTTCGAGAAGTCGTTGAAGATAGGCATTCCGCTGTAGCCCCAATACTTGCCGTCGGTGTG
>CAMPCG010000309.1 GCA_946644025.1 uncultured Prevotellaceae bacterium
AAGAAGACTCGCCTCTACGCTTACAAGAACGTGCTCGCCGCCGGCGTGAAGGCACTGGTCATCAACGAGGGCGACGAGGTGGTCAGCGTGCGACTGACCAACGGAAAGAATGAAATCGTCATGGCCAACCGCAACGGACGAGCCGTGAGGTTCAACGAGGACCAGGTGCGCTCCATGGGACGTGTGGCAACAGGCGTCACCGGCATGAAGCTCGACGGAGGCGACGACGAGGTGGTAGGCATGGTGTGCGTCAACGACCCGCAGACGGAGACCATCATGGTCGTCTCAGAAAACGGATACGGCAAACGCTCCGACATAGAGGACTACCGCAAGACGCGCCGAGCCGCCATGGGCGTGAAGACGATGAACATCACCGAGAAGACCGGACGACTGGTGTCCATCAAGGTCGTCACCGACGATAACGACCTCATGATTATCAACAAGAGCGGCGTGCTCATACGCCTGAACGTCAGCGAGGTGCGCGTCATGGGACGTGCCACGCAGGGCGTGCGGCTCATCAACCTCACGAAGAAGAACGACGTCATAGCCAGCGTCTGCAAGGTGCAGAAAGCCACCGAGGAGGAGCTGGCCGAAGAGAACGGAGAAATAGAAGACGGCCTGACGGAAGAGACCCCGGAAAACACCGCCCCGATGGTGGACTTCGAGGAACCTCAGGAATAAGGAAGAGGGGCAGGCCACAGGTCCCCCCTTCGTCCCCGAGGGGAAGGCCCCCCTTTCGTCCCCCGAGGGGAAGGCCCCCCTTTCGTCCCCCGAGGGGGACACGATAGCCCCAACCCTGAACGGCAAAAACTATAGTAGCCCCCTCGGGGGCCGAAAGGGGGGCTTCAATTTATAAACTTATCTTTAACCTTTTAACTCATAATGCAAATGAAAAAGATTATGACCATGGCCCTGATGGCAGCATTCGCCACCACGACCTTCGCACAGGAAGCCACCGTCAAGGAGGCAAAGAAACTATTTGGTAAGGGCGAGTTCGACGCTGCCGCCCAGATGCTCGCTCCAGCTCTCACGTCGGCTGAAACCATCGACAAGGCTGCCGCATGGAACCTACAGTCGGAAATCATGCACGGCAAATATACCGCCATCTCGTCCAAGCAGATGGAGAATCAGGTGAAGAAGATTGACGAGGCTACCGACACGCTCGGCATGCACCAGGCCGCTGTGGCCGCATGGGAGGCTGCCCTGAAGTGCGACGAGCTGGACCAGCTGCCCGACGCCAAGGGAAAGGTGAAGCTGAAGTTCCGCACGCCCTTCCAGACGAAGTATAAGAACTTCGGCGTGGCACTCGTGCAGGCCGGACAGTTCTTCTACCAGAAGAAGGACACTAAGAACGCCATCAAGGTTTGGAACGACTACCTCGACATGAAGAAGTCGCCTATCTTTGCCGAGGTGGCCGACTTTCCCAAGGATGCTTTCTACGACGACATCGTCTACTACGTTGCCTTCCTCGCTTATCAGGATAAGGACTACGACACGGCCATGAAGTATGCTCACGAGCTGGCCGCCAACCCCGAGAAGGCCGACGAGGCTAACGAAATCCTGCTCTTCTCCAAGAAAGAGACCCTCAAGACCAAGAGCGACTCGCTGGAGTATGTGAATATGGTGAAGGACCTGCACAAGGCCAACCCCGACAACGAGCGCTACTTCAACCTGCTCGTCGACTACTTCAACCACGCTCCCAAGGCCGAGAAGCTGGCTTGGGTGGAGGAAGAGCTCGCCGTGGCTCCGCAGAACAAGATGCCTTGGGCCATCAAGGGTGAGACCCTCATGGGCGAAGAGAAGTGGGAAGAAGCCGTCGAGGCTTTCAAGAAGGCCGTAGAGATAGACCCCGAGTGGGTGCCCTGCCTCTTCAACATCGGCATCTGCCTCAACTCTAAGGCCATCGCCCTCAACGACCAGCTCATGGACAAGAAGACCATGGGACTGACGCCTGAGAACCTGGAGAAGGTGAAGGCCGTGCTGCGCGATGCCCAGGTGTACCTGGAGAAGACTCGTGAGTACGACCCCGACCAGCTGCAGACCAAGTGGGGCTACCCCCTCTACCGCATCTACTACTCGCTTGGAAACAAGGAGAAGATGGCTGAGCTGGAAAAGATTGACCCCACGCTCGCTCAGTAAAAACATTTCAAGGCCCCCCTTCGGCCTCCGAGGGGGGGCTTCCTCGTAACATGAAACTTGCCGTCGTCATCGTAAGCTACCGCGTGAAGCACTACCTTGAGCAGTGCATCGTCAGCGTGGAGCAAGCCACGAAAGACATCGATTGCGAGATAGTCGTCGTAGATAATCATTCCGACGACGGCACCGTAGAATTTCTCAAGGAGTGCTTCGCCGACCGCATCACGCTCGTAGAGAGTAACCACAACCTGGGATTCTCGAAGGCCAACAACATCGCCATACGCCAGACTGACAGCGAGTACGTGCTGCTGCTCAACCCCGACACGTTCGTGGCCGAGGATTGTCTGCGCCAGGTGTTGCAGTTCATGGACAGCCATCCCGCCGCGGGCGGATGCGGTGTCAAGATGCACAATGCCGACGGCAGCGTGGCCCGGGAGTCGCGCCGCGGAATACCAACGCCCTGGGTGGCCCTGCAGAAGATGCTGGGCCGCTCGGGGCGGTACTATATGAGCCACCTGCCCTGGGATGAGCCCGCAAGGATAGAGGCCATGAGCGGAGCCTTCTGCATGTTGCGAAGGCAGGCCCTGGAAAAGGTGGGGCTGCTCGACGAGGACTTCTTCATGTATGGCGAAGACATCGACCTGAGCTACCGCCTGCTGAAGGGCGGCTATGAGAACTGGTACGTCCCGGCCAACATCGTCCACTATAAGGGCGAGTCGACCCAGAAGTCCAGCTTCCGCTACGTACACGTGTTCTACCAGGCCATGCTCATCTTCTTCCGCAAGCACTACAGCCACGCCTCGTGGCTCATCACCCTGCCCATCAAGACCGGCATCTACCTCAGGGCGCTGCTGGCACTGCTGCAGATGCTCTACTGGAACCTGCGCCTCTCGCTGGGATTCATCGACAAGGACACCGCCCAGCCCGATTACTTCTTCATCGGCAGCGAGGCCATGCTCGACGAGTGCCGTCAGCTGGTGCGCCGCAAGGGGCTCAACGCCACCTTCGTTCCCGTTGGGCAAAGAGACGCTTTCAAGGTGAACCTTGCCCAAGGCGATTCGCTGTCTCCACGCTGCATCGTCTACGACACCGGCACGTTCTCCTTCAGCCAGATTATTGCACTGGCAAGGGAAAACACGCCCGCACGTATCGGTACCTATTCGCCGCTTACACACACCCTTATCACCCCCACGGAAATCATACGATGACCAACCCTGTCAAAGTGAACCTGCGGGCGATGGAGCCCGAGGACCTCGACCTGCTCTACCGCATTGAGAACGACCGCGAGCTGTGGAGCCTGGGGAACACCAACGTGCCCTATTCACGCTATGCCCTCCACGACTATATGGCCAACAACACGGGCGACATCTACGCCGATAAGCAGGTGCGGCTGGTCATCGAGAACGAAGCCCGCGAGACCGTGGGCCTGGCCGACCTCACCGACTTCGACCCCCGCCATCTTCGCGCCGAGATAGGGCTGGTCATAGAGAAACCCATGCGCCGCAGGGGCTATGCCTCCGCCGCCCTTGAGCAGCTGCACCGCTACGCCCTGGCCACCCTCCATCTGCACCAGTTGTTTGCCATCGTCGGGGCTGACAATGTCGCTACCATCGGCCTCCTCTCCCGTCAGGGCTATGAAGAGACCGCCCGCCTGCGCCAGTGGATATACGACGGCACCGCCTATCACGACGCCCTCCTCATGCAGCACCTGCTGAATTAGCATAAGAAAAATATTCCGCCGAAAGTTTTGCGCTTTCGGCTTTTTTGCGTAATTTTGCGGCC
>CAMPCG010000310.1 GCA_946644025.1 uncultured Prevotellaceae bacterium
ACTACTTCTAACTACTTCTAACTACAGAAGTTGAGCGAATGCGAAACTTGAATAAGACTCAATATCCTGCCCCCCTGTAACGTCTCTTACGCTGCGATTCCATCGCGGCAACCAATATCAAACCTCAAATCTTAAAAACTTAATGAAAGACCTGAAACTGGAACTGCAAATCAAAGAATGTCAGCTTGATGAGCTTTCCGACGCCGACCGTTCCCTGGTGTGCCAGGCCATTGAGGCCACCGATGCCTCCTACGCCAAGTACTCTCAGTTTCGCGTCGGCGCCTGCCTGATGCTTTCCAACGGCGTCACTATCAAGGGCTGCAATCAGGAGAACGCCGCCTTCCCTGCCGGCATCTGTGCCGAGCGCAGCGCCATCTTCGCTGCCGGAGCACAATATCCCGACCAGGCTGTGACGACGTTGGCCATTGCCGCCCGCGACACCCAGGGAGAGCTCACGCAGGAGCCCGTCTCGCCCTGCGGCACCTGTCGGCAGGTGATGATTGAGACCGAGACGCGCTTCCACCAGCCCATACGCATACTCCTCTACGGACAGCGTCGTGTCTACGTCGTCGAAGGCATACGCCACCTCATGCCTCTCTCGTTCACAGAGTTCTAAAACAACGGCAGGGCAGCGCCACGAAGCGCTGCCCTGCTGTCATTTTTTTTGGCGCGGCCTACATCAGCCGTTTCTTCTCGGCCAGGGTGTCGTAGTTGTTGTTGAGGTTGCGCCAGTCTATGCGTCCCTGTGTAGGTATGGCGTTGATGTATTTCTCTATGTTGGTATATCCGTCGCCGTTCAGGTCGCCATTGGCGTCGGCGGGGTCGTTGGGGTTCAGTCCGTTTTTCAGTTCCCAGGCGTCGGGCATACCGTCGAGGTCGCTGTCCTTATAGGGCTGCCACTGGCGGTACTGGGGGTAGCCGCCCATCTGTCGCGGGTCGGTGATGATGCCCTGCTTGTAGCTGTCGTTGCCCAGCCGGCGGTACTTGAAGAGTCCCTCCTCGTTTTGGCTCTTTGGGTGCAGTCCCCAGGTGTCGCCGTAGGGGTGGTCCTTAAACTTCTTTTCATAGTCGGGCACGTAGTAGGCAATGCCCGTCCGCACTTCCTCGCAGATTCGCTCGTCGACGATGTCGCGGCAGGGTACGTTGGCTCCCGCATTGTCCAGCACCCACTGGAAGGCCTGCTCGGCGCCCATGATGGTGACGGGGGCCATGGCGAAGGGCTCGTTGGAGCGCATGAGTGCCAGTTCGGTCTCGTCCATCGCCCCGTCCTTGTCGGCAGTCTGTATGCCGCCGTTCCAGTTGTCGCGGGTAATCTCGGGATAGCCCTCCATGACGTTGCCGGTGGCGTAGATGCGGCCGAACTGCTTGAAGGGGAATAGTCCCTCCGAGCGGCTCTCGCTCTTGGTGATGCGGTGGCCCACGGGGCTGTCTTTGGGCGTGAGCGGTCCGGGCTTGTAGTAGTTGTTGATGAAGTTGAACATGGACTTGTACTCTCCGCCGTCGGCCGTGCGGTGTACCCAGTTGTAGACCACGTTATTGACGAAGCAGAACACGCCCGCCCATCCCACGCTGGGGTTGCGCCCGGTGTTGTCGGCCCACAGGTTGCGCATGAAGGTGGTGTTCTCTCCGCCTATGGTGGAGCCGAAGGCGTGGTTCCACGTGTCGAGGGCCTTGGCCGAGATGGTGTTTTGTATGGTGACGTTCACGGTGGGCTTCTTCTCCTTGGGCTTGCCGTTGTTCATGTCGAACATGTGGCGGTAGAAAGAGATGTTCTCGTCGAGTCCCCACTCGCACGAGCAGTGGTCAATCATGATGTTTCCCACGGGGTTGCCTCCGAAGGAGTCCTCACGGTGCCACACGTTGGTCTGTCCTCTGCGGAAGCGTATATGGCGCACGATGACGTCGTGGGTGTCTACCTGGAACGACTCTCCGGCTATGCATACGCCGTCGCCGGGTGCTGTCTGTCCGGCGATGGTGATATAGGGTGCGCGTACATAGATGGGCGACTTGAGCCATACGATGCCCGAGACGTTGAACACCACGATGCGTGCCCCTCCCTGCTCACAGGCCCAGCGGAAGGAGCCGGGACCGTCGTCGTTGAGGTTGGTGACGGTGAGCACCCGTCCGCCGCGTCCTCCGAAGGTGTACATGCCGCCGCCCTCGGCACCGGGGAAGGCGGGTATGCTGGCCTGGCGTAGGTCGTAGGGCATACCGGCCCAGGGCACGTAGGGACGGCCGTGGCGGGCCTCGTCGATGACGATGGGGAAGGCCTCAGCCCAGGCGGAGTCCGAGTGGGCTTTCCATTGTGCCTGGAGCGAGTCGATGAGGTGCTTGGCCTCGTCGGTCAGTTGGGGGTACTGGGCGAAGGTGGCGGTGGCGCCGAGGAGCAGGGTGCTGCAGATGGATAGGAGTCGTTTCATAGTGTTGGTATTTGGGGTTTGGGCGGGGATGGAATCTCCGCGAAGAGACGGGACAATTTTGGGCGGGGATGGAATCCCCGCGAAGAGACGGGACATGTCGGGGGTGACAGTTTATGTGAGGGCGTCGAGCATGAGGTTGATTTCCGAGTCGCTGATGTTGTGTGCGGCGATGAGGCTGTGCTCTGTTCCCATGAATTCCTGTTCCAGCGTGTTGCAGTCGTCGCCGCTGGTGGTGAGGTACTGCCTGAACTGTGAGATGGCGTCGCCCACGGCTCCCTGGAACCAGAGACAGTAGCCGTAGTTGAGCCTGTCCACGGGCTGTGGGCTCTCTGCGCTGAGCAGCTGCAGGTAGGCTTTCTGTGCCTGCTCATAGCGCTGGCTCATGGTGAGCGTCCATGCCAGCACGCGCTTCACCTTGAGGTTGTCGGGCTGCTCGTAGTCCAGCTTGTAGAGCAGCCGCAGGGCGTCCTCGTTGCGCTCGAGGTTGGTCATGCAGATAGCTGCATTGAGCATGTAGGCCGTGTGGTCGGGCTTGAGCGTCAGCAGCTTCTCGTAGCAGGCCAGTGCTGCCTCGTAGTCGTGGTCGCGGAAGAGTGCGCGGGCATAGCCTGAGAGGGCTTTCTCGCTGTCGGGGCGCAGCTGCAGTGCCTGTCGGAAATGTTCTGTGGCCGACTGCTGTGGGTCTATGGGGCGGCGCATGAGCAGGGTCCCCATGAGCGTGTGGTAGTCGAAGGAGTTGTGTTGGGTGTCGGGTGCTGGGTGTTGGGTGAGCACGGCGAGTGCCTCGTCGTTCTTGCCTTGCTTCATCAGGAAGGCGGCCACCTCGGTGGTGTGTTCCTGCAGGCTGTCATTGGCAAAGAGGGCGTTGGCGAAGAAGAGGTAGCGCGACGGGTCGTCGAAGGGGCTGGGAAACTCCGAGCGCATGGGGAAAAGCCGGTAGAAGCGGTAGAGATTTTGCAGGTACATGCGGCGTATGAAGGCCGGCTGGTGCTGCTCCTCGACGTCAATCTTGCCGCCCAGCGGCAGTGGCGATGCCTCGCCGTCCTCCACCATCTTCAGCATCTTGGCGGGAAACTGTCTGAGCACCTGCTCGAAGGCCAGCACGAAGGAGTAGCGGTCGCTGTCGCAGAAGGCTCCCACCTGGGTGATGACCTGCAGGAACTTCTTCCCCCGTGTGTTTTCCCAGATGTCGCTGATGGCCGGGTGCTGTGGGTAGAAGGGCACGAACCAGTTGGACAGGTCGTTGAAGAAGGGCATACGCTTCATCTGCGAGAATCCGCCGAAGTAGATGTCCGAGCCCTCGCGCTGCATGGCGGCCATTTGCTTCATGCTCTGCTCCATGCGCTCCATGTTGCGCTCGGCGTTGTCGGGGTGCAGAATGTCGTCGAGCGTGTCCTCGTCTATCTCCTCCAGCCCGTGGCGGGTCATCTTGATGTTGCTGCCCTTGAGTATCTCGGGCATTATCTCGTCGTGTATCTTCTTCTTGTCCTGCTCGGC
>CAMPCG010000311.1 GCA_946644025.1 uncultured Prevotellaceae bacterium
GGGTGAGGGATGAAGCACGGAGATGAGCGATGAGAACCTGTCAAATGTTTTTATCATTGCAAAAAAAGATTCAAATATCACAGCACTTTAGCACTCTTTTGGGTTAATATATTGATTAAAAGCGTCTTAAAAAGTGCTTTTATGGTGCTTTTGACAGTGCTAAAGTGCTGTTAGAACCTCAAAAAAGGCAAAAAGGCTTGCATTTAGGCACTATTTAACGTACAAATTGCTCATTCTTGATCCAAAAAGAAGCACATACCTCACACCCTGTGCATCGTCTGTGACATAGGATGAACAGTAAAAGGGGAGCTATTTTGTGCCCCTCTTTATATAATAGATGAGTTTGGGCGTGAGAGCGGCGGAGTGGGGTGGGGGAATGATAGAAAAACGTTAAAAAGTTTGGTAGAATGAAAAATATTCGCTTATTTTGCAGCGAATTTAAAGAAAGATAACTCAAAACAGGTTTTGACATGAAAGTTTTACACGTATTAGTCAGTTCAGAGATAAAGGAACAAGTGGGCATCCTCCAGCGTGACCTGCAGGCAGGTGACGTGCTCGTGGTCTCCCCCGACAAGGAGCTGTCGGCCCAGTTCAAGGCAATCCTCGACAAGCAGCTGGTGGAGAAGACCGACGCGCGGCAGGAGCTCGACGCCCTGTCTGTGAAGCTGAAGGCGATGTGCGGCAGCGAAGCGTTCCACAAGGACGTGGACCGCATACTCGAGCGCGTGTACGCCGTGTTGTGTCAAGGTATGTCGCTGAGCTACCAGAACGACAGCCTGCAGACGTACCTGAACGCCTACCTGGTGCAGGTGTGCAGCCTCTGTGTGGCCAGCCTGCTCGGGCAGGGAAAGGTGGTGGACAGCCGCGACCTCATCATCTGCGAAAGCAACAACGGCATCTCCGTGGTGGACTGGAAACTGACAGAGCAGAACATACAGGGCCTGAAGAAGGACGAGGCTGTGGTCGTGGGCGGTGCCTACGGGCGCAGGCTCACGGGCGAAATCTCGGAGCTGGGTAAGCACAGTTCGGAGCTGACGGCAAACATCATCGCTTCAGTGCTGAAAGCCGACGCGGTGCGATTCTACGTCGCCGGCGCAGGAGCCGAGCAGACTCACCTGAGCTACGAAGAGGCCGCACAGTGCTTCTCCGGCGGATTCCCCGTGTACCCTCCCGCCATGATTCCGGCGCGCAATGCCGGGGTGCCCATTGAGGTGGCTGAGCTGGATCAGGACGGCAAGGTCGTCGTGACCATCGCCGAGGTGCACGACTCCGAGGTGACGAAGGGCATCTCCGGCGTCTTCGTCTCTGAACCTATGAGCCTGGTGACCATCTATGGTACTGGGCTGCTGGGCAGCGTGGGCATCTCCTCCATCATCTTCGACTTGCTGGCCAAGAACGGCATCAATATCCACTTCATCTCGCAGTCGCTGTCGGAGTACAGCATCAGCTTCGCCGTCAAACGCGTGAAGGCCGAGCTGGCCGAGGGGCTGCTGAAGGTGCTGGTGGCCGACAAGAAGCAGTCGCAGATCAGCGACCTCTCGTTCACCATCCGTCCCGTGGCCATCGTGTCGGTCTATGGCCAGGGCATCAAGAACCTGCCCGGCATCTCCGGCAAGGTCTATACGGCGCTTGGCAACGAGGGCATCAATGTCATCGCAGCCTCGCAGGGCGGTGAGGAACTGAGTATCTCCATCGTCATCGCCGAGGAGAATGTGGACAAGGCCAAGGTGGCCCTGAACGCCCTGAAGGGCTAACCCGGCAGGCGCCCAAAACAGGACAGACACCGATGGACACAACAGCAATACTTCTTCTGCACTGTCCCGACCGGCAAGGTATCATCTCCGAGGTGACGAAGTTCATCACCGACAACCAGGGGAACATCGTTTACCTGGACCAGTACGTGGACAAGTGTGAGGGGATGTTCTTCATGCGCATAGAGTGGGAGCTGCGTGACTTCCTCGTCCCCCGCGAGAAAATCAAGGAATACGTGGAGACGCTGTATGCGCAGCGCTACCAGATGGAGTTCAGCCTCTACTTCAGCGACCAGCGGCCGCGCATGGCCATCTTCGTATCGAAGATGAGCCATTGCCTGTATGACCTGCTGGCGCGCTGGAAGACGGGCGAATTCGGGTGCGACATTCCGTGCATCGTCTCCAACCACGAGGACCTGCGCTACGTGGCCGACCAGTTCGGAATACCGTTCCACGTCTGGAGCATCGCCAAGGACCATTCCAACAAGGCCGAGGTCGAGGCGGCGGAGCTGGAACTGCTGCACCGCGAGAACGTCACCTTCATCGTGCTGGCACGCTACATGCAGATCATATCCGACGACATGATTGCGGAGTATCCGCACCACATTATTAATATACATCACTCCTTCCTGCCCGCATTCATCGGCGCCAAGCCCTATCACCAAGCCTTCGAGCGAGGGGTGAAGATCATCGGAGCCACCAGCCAC
This sequence comes from uncultured Prevotellaceae bacterium, assembly GCA_946644025.1. Next base: position 2,459 of record CAMPCG010000311.1, read on the forward strand.
TACGTGACGGCCGACCTCGATGCAGGGCCGATCATCGAGCAGGACGTGGTGCGCATCTCTCACAAGGACACGCCCGAGAGCCTGGTGCTCAAGGGCAAGGACCTGGAGAAGATTGTGCTTTCCAGGGCCGTGGCCAAGCACATCGAGCGTAAGGTGCTGACGTACAAGAACAAAACCATCATTTTCTCCTGACCGCCTCCTATACGAAAGAACATGATATCCAGACATCGTTTGACAATCGCCCTGCTGTGGGCTGCCACGACCTTCGGCAGCAGCCTGCAGGCACAGGAATACCACGGCACGACAGGCCTGATGCAAGTGCCCACAGCCGAAATGGATTCGGCAGGTACGTTCCGCGGCGGTGCCGTGTTCCTGCACCAGGCTTTCCTGCCGACGCAGATGCGCAGGAAGAACACCTTCGGCTACACCGTGGGCCTGACGGCTTTCCGATGGCTGGAACTATCCTACTCTTGCTCCATGCTCTATATGCACAAGGGCGGCGATCCCCAAGCGGAAATGGGCTATTACAACGAAGACAGGCACCTGAACGTGAAGGTGATGCCGCTGTACGAGGGACGTTGGTGGCCGTCGCTGGCCGTGGGAATGGACGATGTGGGACGCTTCGAACGCATCTCGACGGGCGTGAACGGAAACAACTACTTCCAGAACATTTACGCCATGGCCTCCAAGCACTTTGACCTCAAGGGCTACGAGCTCGGAGCTCACATAGGCTACCGCTACTATACCTCCAACGCCAACAGCGACCGACGCGGTGTGGCCGGCGGCATCTCGCTGCGCCCAGCCTTCTACCGCCCGCTGCGCATCATGGGCGAGTGGGACGGAATAGGGGTGAACGTGGGAGCCGACGTCCTGCTGTGGCGCCACTTGTTCGTCCACGCCGTGCTGGTCCACGGCCGCGGATTCACGGGCGGGCTGAGCTACCACTATCGCCTGAAATACTGAACAACAACCATTACTGAGAAACACACTACGCAATGGAGAAATCATCCAAGATCTATGTGGCCGGCCACCGAGGTATGGTGGGGTCGGCCATCGTGCGCGAACTGCAACGACAGGGCTACACGAATATCATCACCCGCACCCACAAGGAACTGGACCTGACGCGCCAGCAGGACGTGGAGGCCTTCTTCGCCCAGGAACGGCCGGAATACGTCTTCCTCGCCGCGGCCAAGGTGGGGGGCATCGTGGCCAACCAGAGCGCCTTGGCGGATTTCATGTACGAGAACATGATCCTGGAGATGAATGTCATCCACGCAGCCTGGCAGAACGGCTGCCGCAAGCTGGAGTTCCTGGGCAGCAGTTGTATCTATCCGCGCATGGCGCCGCAGCCGATGCCGGAGAGCTGTCTGCTGACGTCGGAATTGGAGAAGACCAACGAGGCCTATGCGCTGGCAAAGATCAGCGGACT
>CAMPCG010000312.1 GCA_946644025.1 uncultured Prevotellaceae bacterium
AGGCGTGGAACGCTGAACAGCCCAACCTCTATACCGCCGTCTTCACCCTGAAGGACGTGCAGGGCAGCACGCTGCACGTCGAGCGTCAGCGCTTCGGTTTCCGCACCATTGAGTATCGCCACAGCTACCCACAGCCGCTCAACCCCGCCCAAGGCGAGACGCCGGGCGTGGGCAGCCCCCACTACTACGGCTGCAAGGAAGACGGGGTGTTCATCAACGGGCGGAAGGTCATCATGAAGGGCGTCAACCGCCACTCTTTCCGTCCGGAGACGGGGCGTACGCTAAGCAAGCAGAAGAACGTCGAAGACGTGCTGCTCATCAAGTCGATGAACATGAACGCCGTGCGACTCTCCCACTACCCTGCCGACCCGGAGTTCCTCGATGCCTGCGACTCGCTCGGTCTTTACGTAGAGTGCGAGCAGCCCGGCTGGCACAACGCCCACAACACCATAGTGGGCAGCCAGACCGTCGAGGAGATGGTGACGCGTGACGTCAACCACCCCAGCATCATATTCTGGTCGAACGGCAACGAGGGCGGTTTCAACTACGAGTTGGAGCCTGTCTTCCGTCAGTTCGACCCTCAGCGCCGTGTCGTGCTCTATCCGTGGGCCAACCGCAACGGTTTCGAGACCAAGCACTACCGTTCGTGGGGCGAGACGGCTGAATACATGCGCCAGAAGGAGATCTTCATGCCCACCGAGTTCCTGCACGGCCTCTACGACGGCGGTCACGGTGCCGGCCTTGCCGACTACTGGCGTCTGATGATGTCTAACCCCCGCTGTGCCGGTGGTTTCCTGTGGGACCTGATGGACCAAGGCGTCCTCCGCACCGACCAATCCACTAACCCCCAACACCCATCACCCAACCTCCTCGACTGCATGGGCAACTTCGGCAGCGACGGCATCGTGGGGCCACACATGGAGAAGGAAGGCTCCTTCTACACCATCCGCGAGCTGTGGAGCCCCATACAGATGGACATGCGGGACGGGCAACTCATCGTAAAAAACTGCTACAACTTCAACAACCTGAAAGACTGTAGCTTCACATACAAGTACCTCAGCATGCCAGCCTACGGAGAGACGGAAGTCAAGACGGTGAGTCAGGGAGTGCTCAGCGTAGGCAGCGTGGAGCCGTCAGCCACTGCCGCAATAGAGCGCCCGAAGGGACGAGGCCAGGTGCTGCAGGTGACAGCCACCGACCCGCAGGGCGCTGAGGTCTTCACATGGAACTTCCTGACGGAGCGCACCGAGGCATATCCCAGCCCTGACCGGCACACCGAGGTCACCGAGTCGGCCACCCACCTCACCGTGGAGTCGGCTGGCAGGGTCTACTTCTTCACTAAGGAGAACGGCCGGCTGATAGAAGTCAAGGTCGGGGGACGTACGCTGCCCTTGGGCAACGGTCCGCGACTGGTGGCAGCCAAGCGCAGCGACCGCTCGCAGGACGGATTCTACAACCACGACGACAAGGAGGCTTTCCAGAAGAAGACGGCCTACACGGAGTATGCCGACCAGGGGCAGTTTGCTGGTTTTGAATATAAGGATGGCGTGCTGAAGGCGCACTACCGACACGGCTCGCTCAGCACGGTCACGTGGCAGTTCCTGCACGACGGAACGGTGAGCCTGCACGCCGACTACACGTTCAACGGCGTGGTTGACCTGCTGGGTATATGCTTCGACTTCCCCGAACAGGAGGTGAAGGGCAAGCAGTGGGTAGGCCGCGGACCTTACCGCGTATGGCAGAACCGCCTGCAAGGCCCTCAGTACGGCTACTGGCAGACTGACTACAACGACCCCGTTCCCGGCGAGACCTTCGAGTATCCTGAGTTCAAGGGCTACTTCGACGGTGTCGACTGGATGCTGCTGGACGTGAAGGAGGGCCAGATAGGCATCCTGCAGCCCGACAGCTACGTGGGTGTCTATACGCCTCGCGACGGCCGCGACCACCTGCTCTACACGCTGCCCGAGACAGGCATCGCCCTGTTGCGCACTATCCCCGCTGTGCGCAACAAGGTGAACACTACCGACCTCAACGGTCCCTCCGCCCAGCCCTGCTGGAGCAGCGGCGAGGGCAGTATCAGTGCTATCTTACATTTCAAATAAATTGTCAACAAATAAACTTAAAGGTATGAAAAGACTGACTTTATTATTACTATTAGTTGTGGGCTACTGGCAAGGAATCGTTGCCGACACCACAAAACCGTGGACGTTCTGGTACTGGATGTACGGAGCCGTCAGTGAAGAAGGAATCAAGGCTGACCTGCAGGCCATGAAGAATGTAGGACTGGGCGGATGCTACCTGATGCCCATCCGTGGCACACAAGACAAGCCGGAGTTCAACGGACAGGCCAACGCCATGAGCGACAACTTCTGGCGGCTGGTTGACTGCGCCTTCCAGCAGGCCAGCCAACTGGGCCTCGAGATGGGCATACACCTCAGCGACGGTTTCGCACTGGCTGGCGGGCCATGGATAACCCCGGAGGAATCCATGAAGAAGATTGTCTTCTGCGACACCATCGTTCGCGGAGGTCAGCACCACTTCACCATGCCTAAGCCTCAGCACAACGCCGGCTACTACCGCGACATTGCCACCTACGCCTATCCCGTCAGCGAGCAGAACACTGAGATGTTTGCCATGCGTGGTGCAGCGATGCGGATGGACTACTCGCTGAACGACAAAGCGCACACGACATGCTCAGCAGACGTCACCGTGAACGACAAAGGCGTGCTGTGTGCCGACAAAGCCTGCTGGATACAATACGACTTAGGGAAACCCACGCAGGTGTTCCACATAGAAATAGAACCATCGGGAAACAACATCCAGTGTCAGCGACTGAACGTCAAGGCCAGCGACGACGGCGTCGTGTTCTATGAAGTAAAACAGCTGACACCGCCACGCCAGGGATGGCAAAACGGAGGCATGAACACCTCCTTCAGTATCCCGCCGACGAAAGCCCGCTTCTTCCGCTTCGAGTGGACACCTGAGGGCACAGAGCCTGGAGCGGAAGACCTGGACGGCGCCAAGTGGAAGCCCGTGCTGCGGGTGAAGAACATCAAGCTCGGAACGCTGCCCGTCGTTGACAACTGGGAAGGAAAGGCCGGCTACGTCTGGCGCATAGCTCCCAAGCAGGACGAGAAGGACATACCGCGCAAGGCCCTCATCTACGCATCGGACCTGGTGCGCTGCCAACTGAACGGCGACGATGTCGATGTGTACCTCATCGGTGGCACATACCGCATCGTGCGTATCGGCTACACCACCACAGGCCAGACAAACGCCACGGCAGGCGGTGCAAAGGGACTGGAGTGTGACAAGCTCTCGAGCGACGCCGTGCGAAAGCAGGTGGACGGATGGTTCCGCAAGTTCATGACACGCCCACACCACGAGGTGGTCAAGTATCTGCATGTCGACTCTTGGGAATGTGGCAGCCAGAACTGGACCCACAACTTTGCCGAAGAGTTTGTGCGCCGCCGCGGCTACGACATCATGGATGTGCTGCCCGTCATGATCGGCGTCCCCATGGCCCAGTCCGACATGCTGCTGGGCGACGTGCGACTGACCATCAACGAGCTGCTGCAGGAACGCTTCTTCATGACGCTGCGCGACTGTGCCCGCGAGTACGGCATACAGCTGAGCTGCGAGAATGTGGCCCCCACCATGCTGAGCGACGGCATGCAGCACTTCAGATATGCCGACATGCCCATGGGTGAGTTCTGGCTGAACTCGCCCACCCACGACAAGCCCAACGACATGCTCGACGCCATCAGCGCTGCCCACGTCTACGGCAAGAACATCGTACAGGCCGAGGGCTTCACCGAAGTCAAGGGCACGTGGGACGAGACGCCGGCCGGCATCAAG
>CAMPCG010000313.1 GCA_946644025.1 uncultured Prevotellaceae bacterium
GCCTACCGCAACGAGATAGACAACCGCATCGTCTGTCTGCCGCTGAAGGGCACCTACACCTGGACGATGATGAACTACGGGCGCACCCTGTGCCATGGCCTGAACGCCACCGTGCAGGGACAATACGCCGCGGGCGACTGGCGCTGCTCGCTGCGCACCTCGCTGACATGGCAGCGCGACCTGAACCGCACTGACCCCGACGACGAGGACACCTACGACAAGCCCATCTGCTACTCGCCCGAGCTGTCGTACACGCTCACCGCCATCGCCGCCTGGAGGCAGCTGCAGCTCACCGCGTCGTACATGCACGTAGGCGAACGCATGTGGAGCTATGCCGACCCGGAAGACATACTCGAGCCTTACAACAACGTCGACATGAAGCTGACCTACAGCCTCGCTCCCCTACCCCGGCGCCTCAAGCCGCTCACATCGGCGGGACTCTGCCTGGAGGTGTGCGACGTGCTCGACGAACAATATGAGCACATTCCCCGCTACCCCATGCCGGGGCGGAACTACAAGCTGACGCTCACGCTGGGATTCTGACGGAGACGTAAATCTATAAAAGAACAATCATGAAAAGACTCTTTACCGCTTTACTATTCGTGACAGGGCTGCTGCCCCTTGCCCTGGCACAAGAGAAAATCATCCTGCTGAACGAGGGCGTGTGGCAGGCCGACAACGGCCGCCTGACCTACTTCGAGCAGGACCACGTGGTGAGCAACCAGTGGTTCCGCGACGTGAACGGCAAGAAGCTGGGCGACACGCCCAACGACATCATCCAGGTGAACGACAACCTCGTGGCCATTGCCATCAACTGGTCGAACATCGTGCAGTTCATCACCCCCGAGGGCAAGGCCGTGGCCGCCACCGAGGACATTCCCAACAACCGCAAGCTGTGCAGCGACGGCAGCTATGTCTACGTCACCAGCTACGGCCACGAGTGCGAGACCACCAGCGGCACCCGCTACTTCGACCGCGGCTTCGTGGCGAAGATTGACCTGAGCAACTACAAGGTGACAGACGCCGTCGAGGTGGGCTACGAGCCCGAGGGCATCGCCCTCTATCGCGGACACCTCTTCATTGCCAACACCGGGGGCTATGCCGCACAGGAAGACCACGACTACGAGACGACGGTGAGCATCGTCGACCCTCGCACGATGAAGCTGGTAAGAGACGTGGACACCCACGTTCCTAACCTCTTCGGCAAGATGTCGCAGAGCGGACGCTACCTGCTCATCAACTCGCCCGGCGACTACTACGAGCAGCCCGCCGCCTGCCTCGTCTTCGACTGCGAGAAAGCACTGCAGGGCGACGACAACTGCTTCGTGAAGCTCGACGTGACCGCCACCTACAGCTGCACCACCCGCGACGGCAAGTTCCTCGTCGTGGGCTCCACCTTCTCCTACATCTCGGGCGAGGTCGAGGCCTACTACCTCACCATCGACCCGCAGCTGGTCATGCAGTCGAAGGGCGGCATAGCCGAGACCATGCCCGGCACCGTGCGTACCGACCTGCAGCGGATGGAGCAGCCCTACGGCATCTATGTCAACCCCTACACCGGCTATATCTACGCCACCGACGCCAGCTCGTTTGAAAACGCCGGGCGCCTCTACCAGTGGAGCCCCGAAGGCAAGCTGCTGGGCAATCACAAGGTGTACATCAACCCCGGCCACTTCCTCGCCCTGCCGCCCGACGGCCACTTCGTGAAGCCCGCGCTGAAGGGCGACGTCAACGAAGACGGCACGGTCGACGTGGCCGACATCTCGGCCATCATCACCGTCATGGCCAATTCCCCCGCCTCCGTCGCGTCGGCCACCATTCCCGGCGCGTCAGCGTCGGGCCCCGCTGACGTCAACTCCGACGGCACCGTCGACGTGGCCGACATCTCGGCCGTCATCACCATCATGGCCCGCGGGTCCATCAACCAGTAATGAAACTACGTAACAACCCTTTAAACAACAATCATTATGAAAAAGCAATTCCTAAGTTTACTGGCACTGGCCGCGCTGACAGCCGGCAATGCCTACGCCACCCAGGTTGAGGTGACGATGAACGCGAAGAGCAAGCTCATCAAGCAACTGGTGAACAAGAGCACCAACGAGACGGTTGAGGTGGGCGAGCCGACAGCCAACAAGTACACTTTCGACGCCCCCGACGGCTCCTACCTGCTGACGGCCACCGACGGCGAGGGAACGACCGTCTCGGGAACCATACAGCTCGACATCGATGCCGACCATACCGCCTTCACCATCTACTCGCCCGAAGTGCGCGTGAAGAACGCCGACTGGGTCTACGGCACCGACTACACCCTCACACTGAAAGTGACCGACAAGGCCGGCAACGTGGTGAACACCACCATGGGCGACTACACCTCGGGCAACAAGATGTTCCTCGTCTTCAACGGCAACACCTACTACGTCGACCTCATCCCCTCGGAGGCTCACCAGGCCGAGGGCTACCTGCCCGCCACCTACACCGGGACGGTGAACTTCAACAACACCATCCAGGCCGAGGCTCCCATGAGCGCGCTCTACAACATCAGCGTGCCCGCCGACGCCAACCTGTTCCTCGGCACGAAGACCGCACACTTCATGACGTTCAAGGAGACGAAGCCCCAAAACGTCACGACCGAAGGCACCGCCAAGGTCTACTCCTTCCGCCTGGCCGACAAGCAGCAGTATAACTACCGCGTCAGCCAGCCCGGACAGCTCACCCAGGCCGGCATCTTCACCATGAGCCTCGACGAGACCAAGCGCCCCGTGCTCGACTTCACCAGCACCGACCTGGAGGGATGGACACCGCAGACCATCGACCACGACGTGACCGCAAACAACGGATACAACGTGGGCGACATATTCCTCAACATCAACCCCGCCGGACACCTGAAGATGAACAGCGTGGGCGACACCTACGACCTGCTGCCCATGCGCAACTGGGAACTCATCGACGGCATCACCTCGAACTACTTCATCGAGCCCGACTTCCACTTCACCGTGCTCAACACCAACGGACAGGCCGACAACTCGGTGGTGACGGTCGAGAACGAACAGCTCACCGCCGTAGGACAGGGAACGGCCATCGTCCTCGTCACCTACGACGCCATACACCTCGACCTCTACAGCGGAGCCGACAAGAAGAGCTTCGTAGGAGGCAGCAACTGGAGCGCCATCTGGCCGGAGAACACGGGCGTATTCGTAGTCACCGTAGGCAGCGACGCCACCGGCATCACACCCAACATCACCATCAACAAGGACTACCTGACCACCGTCACGCCTTGGGGCGGCGGCGACCCCATCGACACGAAGCTCTCGATGGAGAATGTCGACGCTGAGTTCGACGTGCTCTACTACCTCGACAGCGAGGAGGGCTACGACTACACCTTCACCCCCGAGGGTGCAGCCACAGTAACACTGGCACGCCCCGTCGTGGGCACGAACAGCGTGAGCTACACCGGATTCTCTGAGGAAGGTGTGACGAAGAACGCCGACGGCAGCTACACCCTGCGCCTGACCCAGGGCCGCAACATCGTCTGCCTGACCAACGCCGCCGGACAGAGCGTCTACCAGGTGATGACCGCCAAGCCCTGCAGCCGCGACATCCTCGTGGACGGCGAGAGCGTGACGAGCGTGAAGCCCGGCGACAAAGTCACCGTGCAGTACACCGGTCTCTACCATCCCGCTGGCAAGCTGGCCGGCATCCACAACTTCAACGCCTTCCTGGACTACAAGCAGGCCACCGAGGGCATCACTGTCAGCAAAGGCAAGGGCAACCAATACACCATGGCATCGAGCCCCGCCTCACAGGCCGTCACCTTCACCGTGCCCGAAG
>CAMPCG010000314.1 GCA_946644025.1 uncultured Prevotellaceae bacterium
AGAGCACCTACGGACTCTTCCGCAGTAGTGCCTACTACTATGGCGTCATTACCAAGACCGACAACGAGAACCGCCTGCTTGTCGTCGTGGGCGACGTGGCCCAGAACGAGGCCAACGTCAACACCCAGCAGTGGGCGAAGGTGCTTGCTGGCTATCACTATGCCTACTACTTCCCCACGTCGATGGAGACGGCCTACGCCGACCTGCCATCGGGCGTCTATGAGGGACAGCAGCAGGTGCGTATCTCGGCGGTGACGGCTACAGAGGGTGCCCAGCTGGTCTATACCACCGACGGCTCTACGCCGACAGCCAACAGCACGAAGGCTGCTTCCGGCACGCTGGTGACCATTCCGACCGATGCCACTACCAAGCTCTCCGTGGGTCTGCTCATCGGCGGTCAAGTCAGTGGTATTGTCACTCGCACCTACGAAGTGCGCATCAGCGAGAAGGATAAGCCCGTCGAGATACCGTCGTTCTGCAAGGTGAATGCCGGTGAGACCTGTGCCTTCTTTGAGGCTCCATCGAACTGGACCGAGACCATCATGTGCTGGGCTTGGGACACGCAGAACTATACTGGTGGCAGCTGGCCCGGCGAGGCCTGCACGAAGCTCGGCAACTCCAGTAACGGCAACAGCGTCTGGAAGTGGACTTACAAAGGCTCGCTGACCACGCGGCCTACGTACATCATCTTCAGCAACAGTGGCTCGCCGCAGACTGGCGACTTCGGTTTTACTAATGGCGGCTACTACAATAAGGACGGCCTGAAGGGTACCGTCGGACAGTAGGTTTTGACGTTTAGTAGCTTGGTGTAATGAAAGTGGGAGTTTGCTACCGGCAAACTCCCACTTTCATGACGGCAAACTCATAGTTTGCTACCAGCAAACTCCCACTTTGCTGCCAGCACTATTTCCTGATGTTGCGAACGACGAACCAGGCGTGCATGAGCAGGGTGGTCAGCAGGCCATAGTGACGGCGCATGATGTCGAAACGCTCGCGCAGCGACTCGCGGTGGTGACGCGTGGTGGCCCCTTCCTCGGTGTAGTTGGCCACCACCTTATTTATATTATATAGGGGGAGGCCCATGCGCTCCGTCTCGCGCATCACGCGGATGCACCAATCCACGTCGGCCGAATAGCGGTAGCGCAGGTCGTACTGCAGGTTCTTGGCGATGTCGGTGCGGGCGTAGAACGCCTGGTGGCACACCAGCATGCCGTGGCGGAAGGAGCGCCACGACAGTCGGGTGGGGGGCTGCAGGCGTCGCGGGTGCAGGAAGTTGCCGTCGTTGTCCACGATGTCGGTGTTGCCATAGAGCACACCCGGCCACTCGGCGCTGGGCAGCTCGTTCAGGTGACACAGTCGCGCAATCTGCTCCAAGGTGTCACGCTGCGGGAAATAGTCGCCGGCGTTCATGTAGACGATGTAGTCGCCCGAGGCCTGCGTCAGGCCCTTGTTCATGGCGTCGTAGATGCCCTCGTCGGGTTCGGAGTGTATGATGACCTTGTGCTTGTTGTTCTTGTCCGACTCTGCCTTGTAAGCCTCAGCCAATAGGAGGGTGCCGTCGGTCGACGCACCGTCGATGATGAGGTGATCCACGTCCTCGTAAGTCTGGTGCAGCACGCTGTCGAGCGTCCGCTGAAGCACGGCTTCGGCGTTAAAGGTAATGGTGATGACGGTGAATCGTATCATGGTTGACTGTTGGTTCGTTTCTTCAGAATGTCTTCGTAGAGCGTCTGGTAGCGGCGGGCCACGACACTCTCGCTGTAGCGGCGGGTGACACTGCGGCGCAGCTGTTGGGGAGCAATGTCGCTGTTCAGCCCCCACGCCATGCCTTCGGCCAGGCTCTGGGCATCAAGCCGCCGGGCCAGGAAGCCCGTCTGCAGATGCTGGATGATGTCGGCCTGTCCGCTGCCGTCGAACGATACGGGAATGCTTCCGCAGGCCATCGCCTCGATGAGCGTCTGTCCGAAGGTCTCGTAGAGCGACGACGATACGGTGATGTTTGCGGCCGAGTAAACCAGCGATAGTCGGTCGTCGTCGTTGACGTAGCCCAAATGGGTGTAAGGAATAGGAATCTTGCTCAACAGAGAAGCGTCGCGAATGTTGCCGAAGAGCAGCAGCCGCAGCTTTTCGGCCGCGAAGTGGTGGTGCTGCACCAAGTGGCGCAGTGCTTCCAGCAAGTAGCCGAACCCTTTTATCGGGTCGTCGATGCGTGCCGCTCCGAAAGCAATGACGTAAGGCTCGCTGACGTCAAGGGCCGTGCGGGCATCGAGACGCTCAATAATCTTGAAGTGCGACAGTGAGATGACGTTGGGGATGACCTCGACGTGGAAACGGCCTGTCAGTGCGCTGGCTTTTGCGCGTTCCGCCAGCCACTGGCTGACGGTGACGAACGTCAGGTTCGGTGCCGCTTCCAGCACGCGCTGCTTCTTGTGGAACACGCTGTTCGACAGGTCCTTTCGGCCCGGCCGGCGCAGAAAGGGGCATTCCATGCACTCCGTCTCGTAGCGGCGGCACTCATAGGCATGGTGGCAGATGGCTGTTGCCTCCCACATGTCGTGCATGGTCCACACGACGGGCTTGCCGCTGCGCAGTATTTTCCTGATAGTCTTGAGCGACAGGAATCCCTGGTTCACCCAGTGCAGGTGAATGATGTCGGCTTCCTGAAATTCCGCCGTCTTCGTGATGTCGAGACCGGTGTTGGCGATGGAGACCTTGAAGAGGTTCTCCATGCTGAAAAGGTTATGAACGAAGATGGTCAGGCGCTCGGCAACGAAGTTCCATTGATTGCTGAGCCAACTGCCCGTCTGGGCAACGTAGAGGGCGTTCGTCTGCTTCTGGCGCACCAGCATGCGGGTTTTGATGCCAGAGTTGATGAGCGCCTTGGCGAGCCGGTGGGCCGCCACGGCAGCACCGCCCGTCAGTTCGCTGGTATTGACAATGAGAATCTTCATTTCTTGAACGAATAGGCTGTCGGAGTGTTACTCTTCAGCCTTTTTCTTAGCCTCTTTCTCCAGTTCCTTCTGGCGCTTGGCCTCTTCTTTCTCGCGCTTCTTCTGTTCTTTCAGAGCCTGCTTCTCCTGGCGCTTGCGCTCTTTCTCCAGCTCCTTTTCGCGCTTCTTCTGCTCTTTCTCCAGCTTTTTCAGCTCTTTGGCGCTCTGCTTGGCGGCCTCTTTCTCCGAGGCAGCCTCTTCTTTGGCGTTCAGTGCCTCTTCCAGCTTCTCGCGGAGCATCTTCTTGTCGAAAGTGATGACCTGTCCCAGCAGACCTACCGACAACAGCTGTTCCTCGCCCTTCAGCTTGACGTATGTCGTGTTGAGAATGTAGTAGTCGTGCATCTTGAGCTTGGCATTGAGGGCGGTCTCCACCGTTTTGTTGACGATGTTCTTGCCCAGCTTGGTCAGGGCGTTGTCGCCGAAGCCGCGTTCGTCGGCCTCTTCATCAACAAATTCCTTCACTGCCTTCATCATGGCCTCCTTGTGGGCGGCCTTCTCGGGACGCGTCATGGTCATCAGTACGGCAACGAGCAGCACGGCGACCAGAATCAATAGTTTCTTCATCTTTTTTTTGCTTGGTTTTGTCTAACAGCCGACAAAGGTACGAAGAAATACTGAGAAACGAGCGCAAAAACGCGAAATAATTGTTGTTCGCGTACACAGCCAGTTGATTTACGTCAAGGAAAAGGCTGTTTTTGGGATGAAAAAGACGAAAAAGCTTGCACGGTTCGGAAAATCGTCGTACCTTTGCATCGTCAAAAGGACATTAATAGATTGTTTTAGGTTAGTAGTAATATTTATAGTTTTAGGTTTTTAGTTA